>JAVBOP010000199.1:0-24221 GCA_031550405.1 Kapaibacterium sp. (SeqCode) | reverse complement strand
AGGCTCGGATAATAAGCCTGTCACGCAGGAAATCTGGCAACATTTGAAAGACATCAGCACTAACCAGCTTTCAAATAAGAGGTTATATGTTTTTGACGGATATTGTGGTGCTAATCCGGATACGAGATTAAAAGTCCGATTTATTATGGAGGTGGCGTGGCAATGCCATTTTGTTAAAAATATGTTCATAAATCCAACCGAAAAGGAGCTCGAAAATTTTGAGCCTGATTTTGTGATATTTAATGCCTCAAAAGCTACTAATCCTAACTGGAAGCATGCGCTCAGCTGTTAGCCTTTTTTCTTTCATTTTTCAGTATTTTCATATTGATTGCTGTCCAAATTTTTCCATCTACTTCTATTTTCTTCGACTTATTTGGATTAGTTATGAATCCGGCTTTTTCATAGCATTTTATTGCAGAGATATTCCAATCATATACATTGAGTTCTACAACTTCAACTTTAAATTTTTCAAATGAATAGTCTGTTAATTGCTGTACAGTTTGTTGCCCTCTACCTTTTCCTCGATATTCTTTATTTCCAATTAGAATTCTGCAAAGACGGGATGTATCGGGTTCGGTTAAATAAATTTCTGCATGACCTATCGTTTCATTCATATTAACATCAATAACCTTAAATGCAAAGCGCTTGTTATCGGAAATGTATATTGTAAGTTGCTCGGCTGTCAATGGATATTCAAAAACAGAGCCGGCAAACTGAATCAATAATTCTTTATTATCAATCCATGATATTAATTTTTCAAAATCTTCATTCGTGAATGGTTCCAATCTTATCATTGTCTTTTTGAATTTTAACTTTTTTTATTTAAGCTGTATTTTACCAAGTGCCAATATGTCCGCTACTTCTCATCGAAGATTTATGAATTTATTTTAATAAATATATGTTATTCTATATATACTAATTTGTTTTGCGCCATGATGTTTATTGCTTCTATGAATAGGATGCAGATATCCGAAAAAGATATTTCTTTGATGTTATCGTTGCTGTCAGTAATTTTCATGTTTTCGATATTGCCTGAAATAATATTATAGATTACTTTTAGATTAATATCTTCGTTATTGTAAATTTCGGTTTTGATAGCGCTTGCATGATCTCTACGTAATAAATTGTTGTTGATTAATAGCAATAACCACGGCAAATAACTTTTTGCATAATTATTGGGAACAAATGCAGTAGCGTTATCCTCGATTTTCATAGTAGAGGCATTCTGAAATGCCTTAATCAGCGCTTCTACATGATAGCCAAATATAAACAGCAGTGAGCGGATTAAGCGTTCTACAGGAAGCTTAACGGGTGGAAAATCTTCATTTAGTTGGCTGTTATTGGTAATTGTTCCTTTATGGTTGGGGTGTTTTAAATTGAAAAGTTGTCTTAAATTGATGGTATTGGCTTCTATAAATTTACATATAATATGACTCGTGCGGTTGTAAATTTCCCGCTCTGTATCTTCATATAAATTTTCTTTAAAAGGCAGCAGTTTGTCCTGCACAAATGCTTCAATTGCCTTTTTATTATCAAAGTTATAGATTTCACTGCTGTAAAATTTATTTATATAGCCGCTAAAATCAGTATCAGCACCATATTTTTTTGTAAATATATTTCTAATATTGTTTATATCACATACAAATATCACCTTATCAAAGCCATATTTGTTTAAACTTCTTCCTTCGTGTATATCAAAGTGAGCAGCAAAAACATTTAACAAATGGAAAATATGGCCGGGATCAATTCTATCCAAATCGTCAACAATGAGTACATTTTGCTTGCCTTCCTGTTTTTGAGCTTGAATGTTGCTCTTAATAATCTGCAAAACCACATCAAATTCATCATCTATACAGTTTGAACCATCTAAAAGATTAGATACAAAAAATTTGATTTTATCAAATTCAGTTTGAGTTGTAAACTGGCATTCATCAATGCTTTTCAAAATAGAGTTTCCTATTTTTTTTATAGATTTTCCTATTATATAAACGATATTGGTTGAAGTAACATAGCGGTTAAAAACAAGTCTGGCAGCAAATTCGCGGGAAATAACATTAATCTGATTTGGAGTTAGCCAATCTTTCTCTATAATATGAGCCAGTATATCATATTTAATCAATTCTATAATATCCTGATTATATGACAATTGATAGTTTGTGGGAAAAAAATGAAAAACGTTATACTTGTTAATATTTTCTTCATTTCTAAAAAATTTATTTAGAAAAAATGTTTTCCCCATTCCAAAACTGCCGGAAAAGATAATTCTATCATTGGTTTCTAAATGTTTTTGAAACGAAGAGCAGGGTTTTTCGATTGGAATTATTTCATTATCATTTAATTTTTGATTCATATTTAGTTCCTGTGTTGCACAATATCATTATTATAATACATCATCTTTATTCTCTATGTTACATAATTTCCATATTACTAAAGGCAGGTGATGAATATAATTTTCCGGACACCCCATTAAAGCAGCATAAATCAACTTCTGTTTACATAATAGTGATTATTTTGATTTTTCAATATTTAATTATAATTAGCGATGTTCGTTTTATTTACAGCAGCAACATGACGGGATTAAAAGTTATAAGAGCCAATGAAGACAACAGCCTTATATTGTCAGTGGAATTTTATATGGTGCGAATAACAAGCGCGCCATCTTCATTGGTTAAAATAGGGATAGGATAAAACAATTTCACCTATGCGTTCACCGCCATATAATCTGGCTGGAGAAACTGCACAATGGCATTAGTGTCCGAAATTGCAAATATATCTATAAGCATGAGCAACATGCAATGCGATATGAGATTATGAATAAATTTTAATTATTTGGCTTTTTTGGCTTTCATTTCGTTATACTCTTTGATAATCTCATCCTGAATTGATTTTGGGGTTTGCAGATACTTGGCAAATTCCATTGTAAATTCGCCCTTGCCCTGCGTAACTCCACGCAAATCAGTAGAATAGCCAAACATATCGCGCAACGGGACTTCGGCATTTATTGTAACAAAGCCATTGTCGTTTTGAGTGTCAATAATGATGCCGCGCCGCTGGTTGATTTGTCCAATAACATTACCTTGAAATTCTTCGGGTGCAGCAACTTCAAGCTTCATAATAGGCTCTAATATAATAGGGTTAGCTTTGGGAAGCACCTCTCTCATGGCAGCTCTGGAAGCAAGATTAAATGCCAATTCAGAAGAATCCACAGGGTGCATTTGCCCATCATTAAGCTCAATAAATATGTTCACCAGCGGCTGTCCTATCAGAATTCCTTCATGCAGCTGCGTTCTAAAGCCTTTCTCGCATGTAGGTATATACTCTTTTGATATAACCCCGCCAACGATTGCATTCTTGAACTGTATGTTTTCGGGAGAATCAGCCGGCAGCGGCTCAATATATCCAGCTACGCGCGCAAACTGCCCTTGACCGCCAGACTGCTTTTTATGGGTATAATTATATTCAATCCGTTTGGTTATTGCCTCGCGGTATGCCACTTTGGGCTTGCCAACAAGCACTGCACAATTATATTCGCGTTTCATCCTTTCGATATATATTTCGAGGTGAAGCTCACCCATACCACTAATGATAGTCTCACCACTTTCTTCATCTCGATGTACCTTGAACGTAGGGTCTTCTTTGGTAAATCTGTTTAATGCCTTTGAAAAATTATTTTCGCCATCACGGGATTTAGGAGATATGGCAAGCTCGATTACAGGATTTGGCACAAACATGGATGTCATATTATAGCTCAATGTGCCATCGGTAAAAGTATCGCCGGAAGCACAGTCCAAGCCGAAAGTTGCCACGATGTCACCTGCACCTGCAGCTTCGATATCATGCATCTCGTCTGCGTGCATGCGCACAAGGCGATTGATTTTAATTTTCTTTTTATTCGACATGTTATAGACAAAATCGCCTTTCACCAGTTTGCCTTGATATATGCGCATATATGTAAGCTGCCCATAGCGACCGTCTTCGAGTTTGAAAGCAAGCGCCACCAAAGGCTTGTTATCATCTGTAAACAGCTCTGCTTTTTCCTCATTGTTTTCTATATCCAGAGCGAAATTTTTTCTTTCCTTAGGGCTTGGCAAATAATCAATCACACCATCCAGCAGTGTTTGTATGCCCATGTTTTTCTTGGCAGTTCCGCAAAATACAGGCGTTATATGCAAGCCAACAGTCAGTCGGCGAACAGACTTGGCAATCTCGCTATTGGATACTTCTTCTTCTGCAAGATATTTTTCGGCAATAGTATCATCAAAATCCGCCAGCCTCTCAACTATCTTATTTCTTCGGGACTTGGCTTCATCAAGCAAGTGCGAAGGAATATCTTCTTCAACCAAATCCTCTCCATTAGCTCCGCGGTAATATATAGCCTTCATCTTTAGTAAATCAACAACACCCTCAAAATTGTCCTCCTGCCCTATCGGCATCGTCATCAAAACCGTTTTATGCCCTAACTTTTCTTCCAACTGGCTAACCACTCTATCCGCGTTTGCACCTGTCCTGTCCAACTTATTTATAAAGGCAATACGTGGCACAGCATATCGGCGCATTTGCCTGTCAACAGTTGTAGACTGGCTTTGAACGCCCGCCACACCGCATAAAACGAGCACAGCACCATCAAGAACGCGCAGTGAACGCTCCACCTCAACGGTAAAATCAATATGCCCAGGCGTATCAATCAAATTTATCTTATTATCTTTCCAATCGCAGTAAGTAGCAGCGGACTGTATAGTTATGCCTTTTTCACGCTCAAGATCCATCGAATCCATCGTCGGACCATCACCGGTCTTGCTTCGTGTTTCAACTATCTTATAAATTTTACCTGTAAAAAAAAGAATTCTCTCGCTAAGCGTCGTTTTTCCCGAGTCAATATGAGCAGCAATTCCAATATTTCTTAACTTCGTAATATCAAACATCTTCGTTCTAAAAAAATAAACAAGCTACAAAGATACGGAAAAATTTAAAATTATCAGCTATAATATTTTCAATCCACAATAAAGAATAAAAGATAATTAATATTTTTAGGAAATTATATACAAAATTACAGTAACGAAAACGGGTTGTGCCTCATAAGCATTGATTAATATATTTTCATTATTTTTAGTTTTTGTAAATTTATTAAAATAAAATTATGCTTCATCAACAAATTTTGAATTGTCCATCTCGTAGTGATAATTTGACAAAAAGGTGTTGTTAAAATCAGATACATAATTTATTACTTAGTCTCAACATTAATAGCTTTAGAGAGCATTCAATCATATTTTTGCTTTTTGAACAACATATTTTGTTAGAGATAATACCGCTTGATATGTGAGTTCAAATTGAAAACTTTTATTGCAATCAAGCTCAACAGATGGGCGTCATATCTCACGCTGGAAAAACGCGAAAAATATGTATAAACGTGAAATTTCCATGCTTGGGCAACAATTAAAATTGGCTGTATGTCATCATAATTTTGTATATTAGAAGCCTAATATGGCATCGCTGTATGTCATATATTATGAATATTTTTTAATAAATATGCAGTATAGTTTACCCCCAAAAAGTCAAGCAGAAAAAGCAGGTGAACTATGCGAATGTTATTAATCAAAGCTAAAGCGTGATGAAATATATGAAAAAAATAATTTTAGCAATATTAACATTAGCAACAGGCATTAGCCTTTTTGCGCAGGAAAAAGAAGCAACCAAACCGATAGAACTTCCAGCTTTCATAATCGAAGGTGTCGAGCAACTGAATGTAAAATCAGGTATTAAGCAATTGCCGGCAAAGATTGCTCCGCTTGATACAAAAGAATTGGATTCGTTGAATAGTTTTGAAAAGCAGCAACCATCGCTTCTTGCTCCAGACCCGCTGCCCGAGCATTATGTTACGAAGCCGATGCACAAAGGCTTTTTGAAAGGCAGCTATGGCATTTTCAATACTCCGGAAGTTGTTGGCGGCTATGGTTTTGAGGCAGCAAATTTTGATATTTTTGCTCAGGCTGGCTTCAATTATAGCGGTGGCGATGCCAAAAATTCTGAATACAACAAGTTTTTTCTTGATGTAAATTCCGATTATATTGCTGATGATAAGTTCTTTATTTTTGGTGGAAGCAGGACGCGCACAGGCTTTGTGGTTAATTCGCAAAGCTATAATTTTTACGGCAATAATGAGCGTCCCGACAATACCAATTACTATGACAGAAACTTAGCGAGATTTAAATTTTATGTTGATTCTGAAGGCTCGCATGAGAATCTAATGTTCAATGTTGGCGGTTCGCTGAATATTATGAACGCAAGCAACAGTAGCAATGCTTCTAAGTATGTTATTGGTAATGGTATTAAGAATAATTATGTACAAGGATTTTTGACTGTTAAGAATTATTGGCAGAATTTTTTGGTTGGCGGTAATGTCTTTATTGATTTTGAATCTGTTGGTGGTAACTCTGTTAATTTTTACCAGTTTGATGGTTCTGCTTCATATTTCGATGAAAATTTTTCATTATTGGGAAAAATTGGCTTTCAAATCGCCAACAACTCCGAACAAACGGATAGGGGAGGCTTGCTTTTGCTTGGAAATATGGAATACCGCATGAGCAAACTGTTTACGATAAAGGCAGAAGTTTCGTCAGGCTTGGAGAAGCAGAATTTTGAAGATTTGATTTATGAAAATCCTTATCTTTCAGCTCATACTTTCATGGATTACGCATATAATATTGCCAAAATTCGCGGTGTAATTTGGTTTCACCCAACAGAGAAAATGGCTCTAAGCGCCGGCATTCAATGGCGTTATACCGATAGATATATGATATTTGCTCCCGACAGTTTGGCGGAATTTAAATTTAATTATATTGATGGCACTATTGGCGATTTATTTGGAGAAGCATTTTGGAATATAACGCATAGCGACAGGCTGGTTGCGAATATCAATATCAATATGAATGCGATGAATGATGAAAAAAATTTAACATATATGCCGAATTTGAAGCTCGGAGCCGCTTATTTCCGGAAATGGTTTGATAAATTAGGTACAACTGCTGAAATAGTATACGTTGGCGAACGCTATATTTCCGAAAATAAAAATGACCAGATTGACGCATATCTGTCTTTAAATCTCGGTGCTGAATATTCATTTAAGAATTTTTCCATATTTTTGAATGTGAACAACATAACCAACAGCAATATATACGTTTGGGACAAATACAAGGAGCGCGGTTTATTCTTATCACTTGCCCTTATGTGGCAATTTTAAATTATAGCCATATAAAATTCTGATATAACCCGAATCTATTCCTGGTTTTCATTATTGTTCAATATGGGTGGCTTGGTTACGGCAGGAGTTGAAAAATCCAATATCGGCAAAGGTTGCGGCTCTGTCTTTTTCTTTTTATTGCTGCGCCGCGGGGTAGTTTTACTTTCAGAGCTGTCAGGTCTTGATGGCTGGATTATCTGAAAATGAGGATTTATTTCGTTGGTAGATACTGCTTGCCGTTGATTTTCAAGCGGATGCACGTTTGCGATACCTTCTCGAGTAATTTTGATATTTTTCACCATAGCGCCTTTTGCACCGAGGTTTGGTATCAAAGTATCATTTTTATAAAAAGCAATATTCCCAATTTTAGAAGTGCTAAGCAGTATATATTCAAAGGCACTCCACTGTTTTTTCATGCCGGGCACCATCATTAATTCGTCGTTCGATTCGCCGTCGATTTCCACTTTAACCCATGCAGTATCCTTGCACATTGCAATTAATTTCAGACTATCAGGTGCGGCAAAATACGAAAACAAATTACCCTCATCTTTCACAACCAAAACAGAAGTGTCGCTGGAAGCCTCGTTTTCAGTGTAAATTTTATCTTCAATATTGCTCTTATTTGAAAAAAAAACAAGGTAAATTACCGTCGCAAAAAACAAACCAAGCGCAGTATAAATAATAATATTTTTCGCTTTTTGAGTTATTTTTTTCTTCGGCTTTATTTCTTTAACTCTTTTCTTTACAATAGGTTGTATTTCTGTAACGATTTCATCCTTTTGCTTTGCTTCACCTTTTGCGAACTCTGTTTTCGCTTCAAAACTTGAATCATTATCATTAAAAATTTCTTTATTATTCAAATCTTCTTCATGCCTATAACCTGCATCAGGCATTTCCAAATGTTCAGGAATATCGGTATAATCGTTAAATTCAATAATTTCAACGTCTTGCGCCATATTTCCAATGGATTTGCCTTGAATATTGCTGGCAATGGAATTGTCATTCACAGGTTCATCATTTTTGGTGTTTTTCGCTTTAGTCCTTGTTTTTGAAGTACTTGCAGCTTTTGCTTCAGATTTGGATTGCTCTGTTTTTTGAGGATTACCTTTTTGCTCCTGATAAAATTTTTCAAGAGATTTTATAAATGACTTCACATAAGGAGCAGGCAGCATAGGATCTTCGCCCTTCTCCAATGCGATTATGACATGCGAACGAATGTTGGTCAGTTCCGCAACTTCTTCAACATTAAGCCCGCAGCTTTTTCTCATTTGTTCTAATTTGCCGCCAAAATTATCCATAAAATTTATTTTTCTAAAATTCTATTACAGTTTTTTTGTAATTTGTGCATCCTTAAAATGCTATATATAATTATTACCAATCAATAATTGTACCATTTTTATGCTAAAATCAATTTTTATACCAATAGTTTTATTAATTTTTATTCATAATTCTACAAGCCCGTTGTTTGCCAACGAGTTAATAAGCGAGAGTCAATATGCTGCTATGATGAAAGACAGTGTAAATATAGCAGTTGAGAATATCGTTGCAGCAATAGAAAAACACACGAAAGACAGTATAAACATTAATTCATCAGACAGCATAACTATCATAAATGACGATAGCTTATACATGCCATTGTCGCAATTTATGTATGCTGATGTGCAGCGATATTTGATTACGGGCGGTGCTCCGCTAATGAAAACCAGAATCAAGCCTGTAACATTTTCCATTTTTGCTGGTGCACTGGCGGCTGGTTTCGTGCTGCAGCATGAATTACAGATGAATACAATTTGGAAAGAGCATTCGTCTTTTAAATTTCAGGAAGACGCCAAGTATGATATTTATATAGACAAAGCGGGGCATTTTTTCGGCGCCTATGCAGCGTCATATATCTTTCGCGAGGCTCTGGTGGCGTCGGGTATCAGTTGGAATGCGTCCAATAATTGGGCGGCGGCTCTCGGTGTTGGTTATTCGACCTATGTAGAAATACTGGATGGCTACGGCAAACAATGGGGATTTAGCCCATCGGACTGGTATGCGGATGTTATTGGCGGGGCATTTTTTGCAGCACAAAACTATTTGCCCGTTCTGCAAAATTTTTCACCTAAATTTATGTATGTTCCTTCAGAATGGTTTGGTTACAGTTCACGCATACCGCACACCATGCTTATAGATGACTATGCCTCGCAGGTGTTTTTCATGTCGGTTAACATCCATAATTTATTGCCAGATAAGTGGAAAAAATATTATCCGTCATGGTTAGAGTTGAGTGTTGGATATGCCGTGCGAAATTTGCTGGATGTTAATGTGCCGGAAGCTCAGGACATCGCACCTTGCAGTGAATGTATTAGCTTGATACCGGGCGCTTGGGGTAGCCCGCGCTTGATTTTTGCATTAGACTATAACCTCGTTAAATTATTGCCGGATGGCGGATTTTTTTGGAACTGGTGCAAGCAGACATTAAACATTTTCAAGCTGCCATCGCCCGCATTGGAGGTCGGCAAAGTAACCCGCTTCTACCTGTTATTTCCCTTCAAGATATTATGATTTGCGGTATGCTAAAATTATATTTCCATGAAACAGGTATCGCTATTTTTTTGTATATTGCAGGCTGTATTGTATTAAGTAATTTGGACGAATTTCACAATGACGAACAAACATTTCGATGTTATAATTATAGGGTCAGGTCCTGCAGGATATACAGCAGGCATATACACATCTCGAGCAAGTCTGAGAGTTGCAATTTTTGAGGGGATGCAGCCCGGCGGACAGCTCACGATCACAAGCGATATTGAAAATTTTCCGGGATTTGAAAAAGGCATAACAGGCACCGAACTGATGCTGAATATGAAAAAACAGGCACAAAAATTTGGCACAGTCTGTATCGGAGACACTATCAAAAAAGTAAATTTTGATAAATATCCTTTTACTTTGTTTAGCGGAAAAGATGAAGAATATACGGCTGATGCTGTGATTATTGCAACGGGAGCAACTGCCCGCACTCTCAAAACCGAAAGCGAAAAAAAATACTGGGGATATGGCATTTCAGCATGTGCCACATGTGATGGCTTTTTCTTCAGAGGCAAAGACGTTTTCGTGGTTGGTGGCGGCGATACAGCAATGGAAGATGCCAATTATTTAACACATTTTGCAAATTCGGTTACCATTGTTCACCGCCGTCAGGGATTTCGCGCCTCGCAAATTATGCTCGAACGAACAAAAGCCAATCCTAAAATCAGCTTCCTGCTGGATAGCGTTGTGGAGGAATTCGTTGGCGTTACAAAAGGCAACAACCCTATTCTGACAGGTTTGAAAATACGGAATGTTATGTCCAATGAAATTAAGGAATATAACACTGACGGAGTTTTTTTGGCTATAGGGCATACGCCAAATACTGAGCTGTTTAAGGATATTTTGGATATGAACAGCGATAATTATTTGATTACGCACGAGTCTTGCAAGACCAATATAACCGGTGTTTTTGCTTGTGGCGATGTGCAGGACAATATATTCCGTCAAGCGGTAACCGCTGCTGGCAGTGGATGTAAGGCGGGCATGACAGCAGAACGCTGGCTCATGGAGCAACGCAACCGCAATAGTTAATTGAATAATAATCGAAGTTGAAAACCGTATTTTATACAAAGCATTGGAACATCTCCAATTAAGGTTAATTGAAAAAGCTGTGGGCGATAGGCATATATCGCCTTTTTTTATAGTTTGAAAATCGTATGGGCAAATTTACAAAAGAACAACTATATACCTTGGCACTGGACAGGCATTTGGCGGTAAGTGCGAATGCGGGTGCCGGCAAGACTCGGGTGCTGGTCGAGCGCTATCTGGATATTCTCCTGAATGATGCAGGAAATGTGAGCGATCCGCGCAAAATTGTTGCTATTACTTTTACCAAGCAGGCGGCGGCGGAGATGCTTGGGCGCATTATTGAAAAGATTGACGCCATGCTTAGTCAGGCAAAAAATGCGGCTGAAAGGAGGAAATTCCAGCGGATTCGACAGCGTTTGAGCTATGCCAATATTTCTACCATTCATAGTTTCTGCATAAATATTTTGCGAGATTATTGCATTGAGGCAAATCTTTCGCCAAATTTTGTGGAAATTAACGAAATTCAACTGCATAATTTGCGAAATGAAGCGATTGGCGAAGCTATAAATGATTATTTAGAAAATAATTTCGAGGAGAAATATGAAAATAATTTTAATATTAAAGATTTTTTGTTTACTCAATATGATTATAAAAACATTGTAAGCTATGTTCAGCAACTATTTTTAAAATATGATAATTATGAAAATATAAAAAATATTTATGAAGGAAATGAAGAGACTTATTTGTCAAAAATATATGGTGAAATTGTTCCGGCTATAAGCAAAATTATCAGTGATTTTATAGATAATGTTGATAGAGTTAAGACGGATGGAATTGATAAACTTGTTGAAGATACAGTTAAAAATAAAAGAAAAAATGACGAAGAGAAAAATGAATTTTTATTCATAATTAATGGTTTTAATCAATTATTTAATACTCTAAAAGAGAAATATTCTGAATTTCAAAATGAAAATAATATTAATGTAAAAACCAGATTATTTGTTGAAATAATTGAACTTGCAAATGAAATATGTAGCATAAAAAGTGGACGTGATTTTCTTATTGTCAAGATATTTAATAAAGTTAGCAAAAATGAGATTTACGAAATAATTTATAATGACCAGCAATTGCAATATTTTGCAACAGATTACCGCAGATTTTTGGTGGGCAAAATTTTTTCAACGGATTTTGCAGCTGAATCTATAAAATTGCAATTTCGCCTATCGAAAGAAATTGTAAAAATTGCGGATTTGGCAAATGAAAAAATCATTGATATCAAAAGAAATTTAGGTGCAATTGATTTTGATGATATGTTGCTCTTGACGCGTGAAGTCTTGAAAAATAAAGAGATTGCAACTGCGGTTTCCAATAATTATACTCACATTTTGGTTGATGAATTTCAGGATACAAATTCGATACAGTATGACATTGTGAAATCTCTTGTTCCTGATTTATCAGAAAATAATTCAAAATTCATTTTTTCTCCTAAATTGTTTATAGTTGGTGATGATAAGCAAAGTATTTATCGCTTTCGAAATGCCGATGTCAAGATATTTAACAAAGTTAAAGAAGAAATACAAGCAGCCAATGAGAAATATTTAACGGAAAATGCGAAGAAAAAAATGCCGATAAAAAATGAATTTTTATTCATAAACAACAAGGAAATCGCATTAGGAAATTTGAAATTATCGGCGACTTTCCGCTTGCAGCCTGTTATTGCAGCATTTGTAAATTTTGTTTGCAGTTATAATTTTCGAAATTTCGAAAATATTTCCAATATATCTTATAATGATTTAATTGCCGGAAGAGATAAAGATTTTTTAATTAATTATTTTGAAAGCAAAAAAAACATAACTAATAATGATGCAATAGAATTAGACGATTCTTTCGGCAGTGTAAAATTTTTATTTGATGTTGTTGATAAGCAAGAAAGTAGCGATGCGAACGACGGCGATGAAAATATTGATACTGAAATCGAAGAAATAGAAACAAATGGCGAAGCTAAAAAACTTGCTAACTATATTAATTATATTGTAAATAACGATAATTTTCACATAAAAAAAGAATTAAATAATTCATGGCAAAATGTTCGACCGAACTATTCCGACATTGCGATATTGTATCGAAATCGCACCAAACTGTATGCTTTGCAAACGGAATTGATTAAAGCCAATATTCCTTTTGCGGTAGTCAGCGGCGAAGGTTTTTTTCAAAAACAGGAAATTATTGACCTGATAAATTATTTGCATTTTCTGTATAATTCCCGAAATGACTTGGCATTACTGGGTTTGTTGATGTCGCCGTTTTTCTCGTTGAACCAAACTGAGATAATAAATATCGTTTCTGAAGATGGAAATTCGTTGTGGGAAAAATTAAAAAATATTCATAATAAATCTGAAATTCCGCGAATTAAATTTGCGTTTGAAGAGCTTGATAAAATTATGCAAATGGCGCCAATGCTCACAATTCCACATCTGATTAGGATTTTGTTGGCTTCCGGAAATTGGGCGACATCGCTTATTGACAATCCTGCAGAAAAGCAAATTCTTGGTAATATTGAGAAATTTATAACACTTGCGAGAAATTACCAAAACAGAGATTTTACTTCGATAGCTGATTTTGTTCACGAATTGGACACATTGCAAAAAATTTCCAAGGAACCGGAAGCGACTCACGCTAATACCGAAAATGCGGTGAATTTGATGACGATTCACGCCTCGAAAGGAATGGAGTTTCCAATTGTTGTTCTTTACGGACTCAATCAAATTTCACGAAATATTTCGCTGCCATTAACTTCCGTAAAATATGGGCTTATATTTCAAACGCCAAAAATAATTTATTTAAAAGACAATGAAATTTCTATTTCAAAAAATGGCGGAAAACGCCAAAATCTGGCTTGTATTCTTGCGAAAAATGAAGAAACTAAAGAGGAAAAAGCTGAATTGATGCGGCTTTTGTATGTTGCCATGACTCGTGCAAAAGATCATTTAATTTTGACTTCTACATTAAAAATCGGAAAAAATGAAAAATTAAACTCTATAAATGAAAATTTAAAATTCTTTTTAAACAGTTTAGGTTACGATGCTGAAAAACTTTACAATATTGCTACAAAAATTAGTAGAAAAAATGAAAGTGAATTTTCTATGCTTGAACTTGATTTGAAATTACCGGATTATGATTTAAAAGGGAAAAAAATAAAAATTAAAATAGAAATAAATCCTGAAATATATGATAATTACGAGATTAAAAATAATGTAGAAAAAGAAAATTATCCAAAAATTATTGATAATGAAAATATTTATTACTGTGAAAAAAATCGGATTTTTTCATTTTCTGAAATTAATGCATTCCAAAAAATGCAGGAAAATGATGAATATTACAAACATGGTTTTATTAAACGGAAGCTCGGATTTGAGAATTTAAATTTGCATTTAAATCAACAAAACAAATTTACAAATAGTATTAAAAATGAATTGTCTGCAATAGATAAAGGCTTAATTTTTCACAAGTTATTTCAACATATTAATTTGTGGTTTGACGGCAATATTTATGAGAAAAAATTAATAAATATCGTGGAAAATGAATTGCTCAAAACTGAAAAAAATCTAAAAAATGATAATATTTTTTCCATTGTAGAAAAATGTGAAATCATTGTAAAAACAAAATTACTACAAAAATTTGCCACGAAAATATATTCTGCTAAAATGGAATATGAGCTAAGCCTACCAATAGGGGAGAATTACATAACTGGAATAATTGATTGTCTGATAGAAAATGAAGATGGTGAATTTGAGATTTGGGATTGGAAAACAAATCAAATTGCGCTAGATAATGATTTGCAAAAATTAAAAGAAAATTATTCTAATCAAATGCAATTATATGCTTTATTTTTAATGTACTTGTATCCATTGCAAAAAAAATATATAGCTCGATTATTATTCACAGAAAAAGCCTCAACAAATGCAAACAACGAAGATTGGACGGCAGAATTTACATTTACAATCGTGGATCAGCCCAATATTATTAACAAATTTTCAGCCCAAATAAAAAAAATGCTAATCCATATATCATAGCTTACAGCTAAGAAATGAATATGTCTCATGCTTATTGCCTCGAAACTTATACTTGATATGTGCGTTATATAATTCTTGTAAATCATACAAAAAATGTGACATTAGAATATGAAAAAAAGGCGATCATCGAAAAAGGCGATTATAATAGTGAGTTGTGTGCTTATAGCCATGATAATACTTGGTATTACTATCTTCAAACAGAGTGAAAACCAACCAATTCCAGTAACTTTTTCCAAAGTAGAGCGCCGAACAATAACGCAAATAGTGTCAGCAACTGGAAAAATTCAGCCGGAAGTCAAGGTCAACATATCGCCTGAAACATCAGGAGAAATTATCTATCTTGGCGTAAAAGAAGGAGATACGGTGAACACTCAAACGCTGCTGGCTCGTATTAATCCCGATATTATTGAAACCCAACTTGAGCAATTCTCAGCACTTGTTGAAGCGGCAAAACAGGAAATTGCATCTTCAAAAACCTCCGTAGATAACGCTTTATTGGAGCTAAATCGCACAAAAGATCTTTATAGTAAGAAATTTTCGTCGCAGCAGGAATTGGATCAAATGCAGTCGAAATATGATATGGCAGTTGCATCTTATAATGCTACAAGTGCCAGATTCCAAAGTACGTTAGCAAATTATCATGAAGTTCAAAAAAATGCCCAGAGATTGAGAATTTATTCACCACTCAGCGGAGTTGTTACTTCCTTGAATGTCGAGCTTGGAGAAAAAGTGGTAGGTACGAATTTGATGGCTGGAACGGGAATGATGACAATTTCCGATTTAGACGTCATGAATGCCGAAGTTGAAGTTGCTGAAAATGATATTATTTTAGTTAATATTGGCGATACTGCGTCAATTGAAATTGATGCGTTGCCTGATAAAATTTACAAGGGAGTTGTCGTTGAGGTTGGGCATTCGGCGATTTCAGCTGCTAATACCGTGCAGGATCAGACTACCAATTTTAGCGTAAAAATAAGGCTGATTGATAAGGAAATCAAACTGCGCCCCGGTATGAGCTGTAATGTTGAAATTTATACGGAAGTGCATCAAAACGTCCTTTCTGTGCCGCTTCCAGCTGTAACAACGCGCGACAAGCCGCTCGAAACTTCTGTAAATGATGCGGAGCGCGGCAGTGTGCAAAAGCTGGAAAATAATAAAGCCGCTGTTGATATTAAAAAACCGCAAACCTGCGTATTCATTAAAGATAACAACAAAGCAAAATTGGTTAATGTGGAAATTGGAATAAGCGATCGCGGATATGTTGAAATTCTGTCAGGTTTGAAAGAGAAAGAGCAGATAATTAGTGGCAGCTATCAGGCTGTCAGCAAGTTGCTGCAAGACGGCGCCTTAGTTACGGAAGAAAAAACGGGCGTTCCCAAAAAGCACAAATAAAATCAGAGATACAGCTTGTTCACACAAACCAAATGCTCTACAATTACTGACAAGGCAACAAATGGTAAATACTAACCTACGTATATTTATTAAAAAATATTTATTATGGTTCTGGATTTTCTTACCTTTTATTTCTTGTTCCTCATTAAAGTTAATGCAACAAAATAATGGTTCAATTGTTGCTATTTCATGTACATCAGGCGGATTAATGATGAAAGGATATGGTATTTTGATTACACTCGAAAATATCGAAACGCATGAAAAATTTAAATCGGAATCACTATCTTTAATGTCTCCACATAGTGTAATTCAAAATATTTCACAGGGAGAATATATTGTACGAGAAATTGAAGTGCCTGTTGGAAATATTACCTACAAGAATTGGTCGGATAGCGTTAAGGTATTCTTCGGTCAAATTACAATCGAACCAAATACAAAATATTATTTAGGTGATTTTTCAGGAGAATGGGCAATTGGCAGAAAGAATGTTTTGACTTTAAGAATAACAAATACAAATGTTCCTGATAAGTTAAAAGAGAAAATTGAAGAAGAAAATACAGGATGGAAAGAAGGAGATTTTATAAAATTGTATCCATATGAAAAAAATATACTTTGGGTATACTAATGCGTATAATGCGTAAAAATTGTATAATAATATAGGAAAGAAAATATGCAAATTCACACAATTTATTAAAAAATATTTAGAAATTCTCTGTGAATTATTTGAATTGAATATCATATATTTTGTGAAAATTTTGTATCTTTGTTTTCCTCAAAATATAATAGCATAAAAAGACATGGCTATAACTGTAGCTGAAATAAACGCAAATTGCATAAGGCATAATTTGCAGCAAATTCGCAGGCAAACCAATAATACTCCTGTACTCGCAATGGTAAAAGCTAATGCCTATGGGCATAGCATGGTCGATTGCGCCCGTGTGTTGCGCAAGCAGGATGTGGAATATCTGGGAGTTGCTGTTATTGACGAAGCGCTGGCTTTGCGGCAGGCGGGTGATATTGGCAAGATTCTTGTGATGGTTTCGCCCGAGCCGACCGACGCCGACCTGTTTATTAACAACAGTATTGAAACCGCTTTTTCTTCATTTCAGATATTGAAGGCTTTTGCCAAAAGAGCTGCCGAAAGGAATACCAAAATATATGGGCATTTGTATATTGATACAGGTATGAATAGGGATGGCATTCCACACGCCGAATCGCTTAAGTTCATGCAATATATAAAAGATAACCCGCAAATAGAAATCATAGGATTGATGACGCATTTGGCAACTGCGGATATGCCTGAGGAAGATTTGGCTGATAAACAGCTTGCAATATTCGAGCAGGTGAAAGATGAATTGCATAAAAACGGCTTTCATTTCAAATATTATCATGCGGCAAACAGTTCGGCTATCCTGAATTACCCCAAAGCTCACTATAATCTTGTACGACCCGGCATATCACTTTATGGATACATGCCAAATATTAAGATGGCTCAAAGGATGGATTTGCAGCCTGCAATGAAATGGAAGTCCAAGGTCATGCTGATTAAGGATGTTAAAAAGGGCGGAACTGTCGGCTATGGCTTGAAGTATATAGCTCCAAAGGATACGAGAATAGCGGTTATACCTGTTGGTTATGGTGATGGTATTTATCGCAGTTTGTCGAATAATTTCCAGTGTCTGATAAACGGCAAGCGTTTCGATAGCGTAGGCTCTATTTGCATGGATGAATTTATGGTTGATTTAGGCAACGCTGATGTTAATATATGCGATGAGGTAATATTGCTCGGCAGGCAAGGCGATAATGAGATATTGCCCTATGAATTAGCCGACAAAGTCAATTCGATACCTTATGAAATCACAACCAATACTTTCGGCAGAACCAAGAAAATCATGATTAACGAATGGATAGTATAATGCAAATATTTATGAAAAAAAATTAATAAATATGTATTGACTCCATTTTCTAAAATTTGCCTAACCTTAACCTTTATAAGAAGAATATACCTTCAATAATCGGCACATAAAAAGCAGTAATATCGATACTTCATCTCTTTTTATGACTGTATGCCGCCAACGGTCATTTTTTTGATGCGAAGCGTTGGTGTGCCTGCCGTTACGGGGATTGATTGCCCCTGTTTGCCGCATGTTCCAAGGAAAAAGTCCATATCATTGCCCACCATATCTATATCTTTCAATATGATGGTATTGGTTCCAATTAATGTCGCATTTTTTAGAGGGGCGGTGATTTTGCCATTTTCTATCAAATATCCCAAGCTTACTGAAAACGTGAACTTACCAGTTCCTTCCACCATTCCACCCTGATATGATTTAGCATAAAAACCTCGCTTGATGCTTGCAATAATTTCTTCAGGTGGCGTGTTGCCAGCCTCCAGCACGGTATTGGTCATGCGGGGTATCGGCACGTGCTCGTAGGACATACGCCTGCCATGCCCGTTGCGCCTGTGCTTCAAAGTGTTGGCAGTTATCTTATCGTTTAAAAAGCCAACTACCTTGCCTTTCTCCATAAGCATAGTTTTTTCAGAGGGATAGCCTTCATCATCAATATTCAGAGAGCCGCGATAATTGCTGATAGTGCCATCGTCGTAAATTGTAACGAGAGGAGAGCCGATAAGTTCGCCATATTTATCGTGGATAGTCGAGGTTTGCTTCCATATTCCATCGGCTTCAAATGGATGCCCGACAGCTTCGTGTATCATAACGCCCGACTGATGCTTGCTTAATACAACAGGCATTTCGCCCGCAGGAGCATTCTTTGCATCAAGCAGGATAATAGCTTCTTCGGCAGCTTTTTTGCCCAAATCCTCAGGCTTTGCATCATTTTTGTAATAGTCAAATCCCAGCCTGCCGCCCGCATTTGCACTGCCTGTGCCGCGCTTATCGCCATCTTGGGCTGTTGCGGATACAACCAGCCGGCACTGAGGCCTGACATCAGAAATTAGCAATCCTTCGCTATTGGCAATAGTAATGTACTGCATTTCGGCGCTGAGCGAGGCATTGACCTTTTTGATTTTGCTGTCATATTTTAGTGCTGTATCGTGAGCCGCTGTTATAAGTTCTATTTTTTTGCTTAGATCTAAATCGCTCACAGGCGAATTTAAATCATAATACATTTTGAGGATATTTTCGTCTTTCAAATTAATTTTTTTTAATTTTTGACTGCCTGATGCAATGGTTGCTGCGGAAAGTGCAGCATTCTTTATACTTTCGTATGTCAATTCATTTGAATAGGCATAGCCATAATTATTTCCGCTGACGACCCTTATTCCAATGCCAAGCGATATCAATTCTGAAGAATTTTTAATTAATCCTTCTTCCATGCTAACCGAATTGCTTTGGCAATACTCGAAATAAAATTCAGAGAAATCGCCGCCTTTAGACAAAGCAACAAGCAACAGCTTTTGAATTTCCTCTTTCGAGAACCCAAAATGCGAGCTTATCAGCTCTTTGCCAATTTTTTTTGCTGGATCCGCCATTAGTGCGTCCAACCAAAAAGGAGATGCCACAGCCATTCCCATACCAATTCCACAATTTTTAATAAAAGTTCTACGATTCATAATTTCCCCAACAATACCCATGCAATTTAACTATATTTTCCTTATAAATTATCACTGACAGTAAAGAACAAGCAAAGCAATTTGGGTATATTCTTGCCTTATGGCATGGCTTTACGCCCTCATTTTTTCCTGTTTTGTGCTATACTTATGGCTTCCTTGAGCGCTTCGTACGTACTTTGCGGATTGGCAATTCCCTGTCCAGCAATGTCAAAACCCGTGCCGTGGTCAGGAGAAGTGCGCACTATCGGCAGCCCCGCAGTAAAATTCACTCCGCCATCAATAGCCAGCATCTTTAGCGGTATCAAGCCCTGATCGTGATACATCGCTATTATGCCGTCAAAATTTTTGTAAATATCACGGGCAAAAAAGCTATCGGAAGAATAGGCGCCGGACACATTAATCCCCTTATTTTTCATGATATTAATGGCTGGCTGTATCGTATCGCTCTCTTCTTTTCCCAGCCTTCCATTTTCGCCAGAATGAGGATTAAGCCCAAGCAAAGCTATCTTTGGGTGCAAGCATAAAAAATCTTTTTTTAGAGAGATATTAAAATTACGAATTAAAGCGCACAATTTTTTAGAAGTAATGCGGGAAGGAACGCGGTGCAACGGAATGTGAGTGGTTGCAAGAGCAATTCGGGTCATCCCAGTAAATAGTATCATTATATGAGACTTAACAGCACATATACCGGCTATGAATTCAGTATGCCCTGTAAATCCATGATGCGATAAGCTAATTGCTTCTTTCGATATTGGCAAAGTTACCATAGCATCAAATTTTTTGTCAATAGTCATTTGAGTTGCCAGCTGTATAGCGGATAGTGCCAGTTTTCCACTCCGTTCGGATATTTTTCCAAATTCGATATTATGATTATATTTGTTTTGATAACAATCTATAATATCAACAGATTGCGTATTGTCAACCAATATTTTTTTATTATGGATTTTACAATTTAATGAGCATTTATTAATGTATTGTTCAATAGCCTGAATATCTCCAACAATTGACATATTATGATTATTTAATAAATTTTTGTTAATAATCAGTGACTTTACAAATGCCTCAAGCCCTATTCCATTTATATCCCCGATAGTTACAGCTATATTCATAAGATGTTTATATTGTTAAAGATATGCTGATACATTATGCAAAAATAAAGAAAAATATGCCAAAAGCAAGTATTTATATTGCAAATATTGAAAAAAATTGCATATTTGTATGATTGAAGTTATTTGTAATATGCACACGATTATGGATTTGACTTTTTTAAAAAATAAAAAAATATTAATTGGAATCACAGGTTCGATAGCAACTTACAAAACGCCGCAGCTTGCTCGCGAATTTATAAAATCTGGCGCTGAAGTAAGAATCGTTGCAACGCCTGCAGCTGCGGAATTTGTCTCTTTTCAGGTGCTTGAAAATCTTACGCTGCATCCTGTCGTTTCCGATATTTTCGATAAACGTATGCAGGGCAAGGGCGCTTGGCATGTCGAATTGGCGCATTGGGCGGATATTATGCTGATAGCTCCGTGTTCTGCGACCTCGCTTTCGAAAATCGTTACTGGAAATTGCGATAATGCTCTGTCATGTCTTGCCGTGGCTTTGCCTCGTAAAACACCGCTTGTTGTCTCGCCTGCGATGGATTTTACAATGTATGAAAATCCTGCAACACAACGTAATATAATTATGTTAGCCAAAGATGGCGTGCATATAATTTTGCCTGACGAAGGTGAACTTGCAAGTGGACTTAAGGGCAAAGGCCGATTGCCGGAATTTAATACTGTTTTGAATGCGGTGATACGAATATTGCAAGGAGAAAAATTAATTTTTTTTAATAATTCTACAGAGAACGCTTTATCTAACATGGATAAAATTCAGAATACAATCTATGGAACACTTGAAAATGCAATAACAAAAGATAAATGGAATGCCGAATTTAACTTTGAATTATTGAAAAATACGGCGAATTTAGCTTGGTTAAATGGCAAACGCATATTGATTTCTGCGGGTGCGACGCAGGAAAAAATCGATGATGTGCGCTATATTTCTAATTATTCGACCGGCAAAATGGGCTATGCTTTGGCGAAAATTGCTATGCAGAATGGAGCAAAAGTAACTCTGGTTTCAGGCAAAACAAATATTCCTCAGCCTGATGTAACTCATTTTATTTCAATAGCTTCTGCAGAAGAAATGTATACTGCATGTGTTGATGCTTATGCAAACTGCGATATTGCAATTATGGCAGCGGCTGTCGCTGACTTCACTCCGGAAATACGGTATCATGGAAAAATAAAGAAGCAGGATTTGAGCGGCGACTATTCCATTAAGTTAATAAAAACCAAGGATATACTGTTGGAATTAGGCAAACAGAAAAACACTCAATTTTTAGTCGGATTTGCATTGGAAGCAGAAGATGAAATTGAAAATGCCAGAAAAAAATTATATGGAAAAAATTGCGATATGATAGTTCTAAATTCTGCAAATAAAGAAGATAGTGGTTTTGGAAGCAATAAAAATACGATTACGATTATCAATAAAAATAATTCAATCGCCGAATATCCGGCAATGGAAAAGGAAAAATGTGCTGTGAAAATTTATGAAAATATATTCATTAATCTATAGCTATTTATCGCCATGTTTTTAAAAAAAATATTTAAAACAATTCTTTATTTAATTGTGGCGTTTGTCCTTGTCTCATGTATTTCTGTATTCCTATATAAATTTATAAATCCACCAATAACGCCACTTATGCTCATCAGACTGGCAACAGGCGAGGCTAGTGATATTAATAAAACGTGGGTTGATTATGAGGATATTTCCAGCCATTTGTTTCGCGCCTGCATTGCTGCCGAAGACGCGAAATTCAACTCCCACGAAGGAATTGACTGGCAATCGGTTGAAAATGCCAAGCGTTATAATGAGATGCACAAAGGCAAAAAGATGCGCGGAGCAAGCACTATCACGATGCAAACGGCTAAAAATGTTTTTCTTTGGAATGGTCGAAATTTTGTGAGAAAAGGTTTGGAGGCATATTTTACGGTTTTGATTGAGGCGGTTTGGGGAAAAAAACGCATTTTGGAAGTATATGTGAACGTCGTAGAGTGGGGAGACGGCGTGTATGGAGTTGAGGCGGCGGCGCAAAAATATTTCAAAAAATCTGCCAAAAATTTAACAAGATACGAAGCAGCATTGCTTGCAGCTGTTTTGCCAAATCCGCGAAAATTTTCGCCAGCAAACCCTTCTGCCTATATCAAAAAGCGAGCAAACAAGATACAGGCAAGAATGCAAGGGCGAGCATTACCACAATAACCCTATTGTCTTGAAATTATTTTCGATTCTGAAATGTAAGGATATAACAGCATAAGTGCAATATTATCAAGCAATTGCAATGATTTTGCAATAAGATTTGAAATAGTTTTATGAAAATTTTTTCATAAAACTATATGTGCCACAAAAATGTACATATTTCTTGCTTTTGTAATACGTAAATTGTTTGTATATTGTAGTTTTTATTCAACATTAGTTTACTTCATATCATGCAAAGCATTACAAAAGAAATTATAGAAAGTATCGACGCTCAAAATATGTACAAGCTGTTGGCGGATTATTGGCTGCATACGGAACAGGCAATTGATTTTGCGAAAAATTCAACAGCAAAATTTATCAACCAATCGAATGATTTTGTCATTCTTGGGATCGGCGGATCTGCAATGTGCGGGATGTTGTTAAAAAATTATTTAACTTATATCAACGACAGCCAAAATCAGATAAGCATATCTGTTATAAGCGGTTATGATATTCCAGCAACAATAAATGAAAATACTTGCATATTCGTAAGTTCGTATTCTGGCAATACCGAAGAAACTTTGAATGCCTACGAAAAAGCGAAAAACCGCACTAAAAATTTCATTGCAATCACGTCCGGCGGTAAGCTTGAGCAGGAATTTATGAAAAATAATTTACCGATATTAAAATTGCCGAAGGGGATGATGCCCCGTTGCGCTTTGATGTATTCATTTTTTCAACTGCTTTTTACGCTAATTCGGCAAGAGATTATTTCTACTGAAATTAAAGCGGAAATTGACATTTCAATCAATGAAATTTTATTTAAAAAATACGATATTGATTCTGATTTTTCACGCATCGAACATGACAATATTGCCATACACATTGCTACAAAATTTGCCGGTAATATACCAGTGATTTATTCGGCAAATGCCCGTTTGGAGGCTGTAAATTTGCGCTGGAGAGCGCAGATTCAGGAAAATGCAAACATGCTTTCCTTTGGAAATTTTTTGCCAGAACTGAATCATAATGAAATAAACGGTTGGAGCTTTCCTGA
>JAVBOP010000098.1:0-11404 GCA_031550405.1 Kapaibacterium sp. (SeqCode) | reverse complement strand
CCCAAATTTAGCCCGCGAATTGGGCATCAAATCCGACTTGATATATAGTTGAAGGATATTACGTATATTCGCACTAAGGAAGGCTTTATTTATCTGACAATAATTAATGTAATTACAACTTTTTAATAAATAATCAAATTGTCGCTTAATTATATTGTACTGTTTTAGTACCGAGGGCCAAACATTTTCTCCAATTATAGCTTTGGTAGAATCGCTTTTATTCGGGTAAGATTGAGGCTATAGACCAATTATCATTAGTAAAATATTCTTTAGAAATATTTGACAGATCGTCTAATTCTACGGCTTCAATTTTACCAATAACATCTAAAATATCCTGAAAATTGCCTTCGTTAATTTCATTTTTTAACAAATCCTGCATGCGAGACGACATGCTTTCCAGCTCGATTATCGTAGCAGTTTTTAACTGTTCTTTGGCGCGCTGCAGTTCCTTTTTTGAAGGCAGTTTGTCCCTTAACTTATTCAATTCATTGTATATTAGCTCGACAGCTCTATCATATTCCTTTTCGCCTGTGGCAGCATAAATATACCATGAACCGCAATCGTAATAATTGTATAGCGAAGAATATATCGAATACGCCAAGCCGTGTTTTTCGCGCAAATTTTGATACAAACGCGAGCTCATGCCATCACCCAAAAGCGTGTTGAGAACAGCCAGCGGATAGCGTTCTTCGCTGCGAAATCCCTTTGTTCTTTTCCCGAGAACCAAGTGTGATTGCTGTATTTGCCGCTTTATTTGTTTCATCTTTGCTTCAGGTTTTTCTGAAAAAACTGATTGCACATAATTTGATGAATTTTTATTCATAATATTGTCTAAGTATTTGACAGTAGAAGTAATTATATCTTCATGAGCAATATTACCTGCGGAACAGATTATTATATTTTGCGGATTGTAGAATTGGTCGTGAAATTTTTGCAAATCACTGCAATATATATTAGATACGCTTTCCTGCGTGCCAACTATCGGCAAACCAAGATTATGATTGCTAAAAACTAAATTATCCGCCAAATCAAAAATATATTCCTCTGGATCATCTTCGTAAGATTTTATTTCCTCGATAATTACGAGTTTTTCCTTCTCTATTTCATCTTCAACAAAAACGGTATTCAAAGTAATATCGGCAAGCAATTCGAAAGTTTTTTCAAAATGCTCGTTAATTGCTCGAACGTAAAAACAGGTCGCATCCTTCGTGGTAAAGGCATTTGAGAAAGCCCCCAGCGCTTCAAACTGGTTTGCTATTTGCTTTGATGTGCGATTTTTCGTGTGCCGAAATGCCGCATGTTCCATGAAATGCGCAATGCCAGCTTGATTTTCGTAATCATCTCGCGAGCCAGTTTTAATGCAAATACCAGCCGAATAAGAGCACATGCCCGGCACTTGCTCGGATATGACGGTCAATCCATTGTCAAAAACGCTTTTGCTATATTTTTTAAATTTTATTTCATTTACAATATTCATTGTCCAAAAGTTAATTTTAGATTATACAATTATACATATAATATCATGAAGTTACACAATTTTTGTCCATTCTTCCATTTTTTCTTCCAGCGCTTTATTTAATTCATTATATTCATTTTGCTTTTGCATGGATAGTTCGGTATTTGAGAAGAAATCCGGTTGCAAAAATAAAGCATCATATTCCGCGATTTTAGCCTCCATCCCCGCAATTTCATCTTCTATTTTAGCAATTGCTTTTTTCCTTTTGTTCTCTTCGCGCTGCAAATCCTTCTGTTTTTGCCTGTCTATTTGACTTTGAGACTGCGAATTTTCTTTGCCTGTCTGTTGCGAACCTGATGCTTTTGCCTCCAATTCCGAAAGCATTTCCAATTCATTTTTTTCAAGATAATAATTTATATCACCATCAAATGCAGTGATATTCTTATTTTTGAACTCAAAAGTCTTATTTGTCAAGCTTTGCAGGAAATCTCTGTCATGCGAAACAATAATCATAGCGCCGTTAAAACTCATTAGCGCAGATTTTAAAACGTCTTTGGCAAGCATATCAAGATGGTTTGTAGGCTCGTCAAGTATCAACAAATTAACAGGATTTAATAAAAGTTTGCAAAGTGCAAGCCGCGATTTTTCTCCTCCCGAAAGCACTTTTACCTTCTTATTAACACTATCACCACTAAACAAAAACGCCCCAAGCAAAGTTCGAACTTTTGCGCGCATATCGCCAGTCGCTGCTCGGTCGATAATATCAAAAACGGTCATATCACCCGAAAGCATTTCAGCTTGATGCTGTGCAAAATAGCCAATATCCACACTACTGCCAAAATTCAAATTACCGCTATAATCTTCGGTTTTTGCTAAAATTTTTGCAAGAGTAGTTTTGCCTTCACCATTTTTGCCGACAAAGGCTATTTTCTCCCCGCGTTCAATTGCAAATTCAATATTATCAAGTACAAGTTTTTCGCCATAACGCTTAGTCAAGCCTTTAGATTCCACAATCAGACGCGAGCTGCGAGCTGGCTCTGGAAAGCGAATTTTTAGCGTCGCAATATCTTCTTCTTCCACTTCGATACGCTCAACTTTATCCAATGCCTTCATGCGCGATTGCACGCGAGAGGCAAGAGTCGCTTTGTACCGGAAGCGTTCGATATATTTTTCGGTTTGTTCGATTTGTTTCTGCTGATTCTTAAATGCTGCAAGTTGTAATTCCCGTTGCTGTTTACGTGCTTCTATAAATTTTGAATAAGGCAGCGGCATATCATAAATATTGCCAAGCGAAAATTCTATTGTTCGGTTTGTAATAAAATCAAGAAATGTCCTGTCGTGAGAAACAAGAATAATTGAGCCTTGGTAATTCTTCAGAAAGCGCTCAAGCCAGCGAACAGAATCAATATCTAAATGATTTGTAGGCTCATCAAGTAAAATGCAGTCAGGGCGCGCAAGAAGAATTTTTGCAAGCTCAACCCGCATTTGCCAGCCGCCGCTGAATTGTGAAACAGGCTTACTGAATTCCATACGCTCAAATCCCAAGCCAACCAGAACTTGCTCAATATCAGCTTCAGACGTATGGCCGCCAATAAGTTGATAGCGCTCTTCCGTTTCGCTTAAAAACTGCACAAGCTGCATATATTCATCAGAGTTATAGTCTGTTCTTTCTGATATATTTTTTGTTATTTCATCACGTTTTCGTTCCAACTCCTTTATTTCGACAAGAGCCGTTGCAGCTTCTTCAAAAACCGAAAGTTGAGAATTATTTGCAATGTCTTGTGGCAAATATCCAACTTTGTAATTATTGGATGTGTGGACTTTTCCTGTTTCCGGCTCAATTTTTCCTGCAATTATTTTTAGAAGTGTCGATTTTCCGGAACCATTTCGTCCAATCAACCCAATTCTATCATTAGGCTTAACAGCAAAAGAAGCATCATCGAATAAAAAATTCCCGCCGAATTGTATTGATATATTTGATAACGTTAGCATATACAAAAATAACAATAATTGCAGTATAAATACATGCAAAAATTCTGAATATTTTTTCATAAATATGACCAGTGATGGGAAAGCGATAAAGGCGTAAGCTATAATTTTTACTACAAAAAAGAGCCGATTGTCCCGCCGTTGAGCTTACTGAACGATACGCCTGAGCAGTTCTATTTGGAGTTGGTTAGAACTAAAATGGCTCTGATTAAGGAAATGCACAAATAAAAATCATTAACGTTGTAGAAAATGAACGAGAGCTTGAAAATTTATTAAGGAAACATGCAGGAACGCTTGTTGTTCCTCGCATAAAAATGCTAATACAAATAAAAAAATAATCCTATCAAAAATGAAAAAATATTCATAAACAAATATTTATTTTGAAGATGAAAGTCGTCTTGGACTGATGACAAAAAATGGTAAGCGCCTTGTAGCAAAAGGAGTTAATCCTGAATGCAGATTTCAGCAAGTTTTTAAATCCAATTGGTTATTTAGAGCATTTTCGCCCAAGGATGGCAATAATTTTTTACTTAAATTATCACATTGCGATAAAGAGGAGATAGCTTCAATATGTTCATACAATTACACTACAAATTTGTATTAGTAAAGGGTATAACTATATGATAACAAATATACTTGCAAAAAATGAGCATAAACAGTGCTCCAATTTATCTCTATATTATCTTTTCTTTTTTGCTTATATTTATGTGCTTACTAATCGTGTAATTCCTATATTTATTAAAAAATATTCATAAATGAAGATACATAAAATATCAATACTACTGTTTATGCTGTGTGCCAGCGCCGCTTTAGCTCAAGTGGAAAATGTTCCAATAGCCAACCCTGTCTACGATTTCCTTTTGCGGGCGGAAACCAGAGGCATGCTGCCGCATTTTTCGCTTTCCCAATTGCCCTGGCAGCGTAATAAAATAGTGCATGCCCTTGAGCTTGTGCGCTCAAATGACTCGCTGCTGAGCAAGCATGAAAAGGCTGTTCTTGCCGAATATGAGGTGGAATTTGAGATACGGCATCGCAATAACGCTGTTGTGTTTTATAGTAAAACCGACACGGTACAGGTGCTTTCAAGTAAAATGCTCTCCGATTACGAAAAATTGATATATAGATATAAGGATGCCTCAAATGCCGTTGCCGTTGAGCCGCTGATGTCTTTGGATTATATCAATCTATTCTCTAAGTCCGATAGCAATTATATACTTATGGGTACTCTGGGCGGCAGAATATATGGTACTATTGCCGACCATGTTGGGTACTATTTGCAGGTAACAAATGCCGCTAAGCTATTGGGATATGAAGATATTGCATACGTTGATAATAAATATTTTAATAATACCAAATACCGCAAGCTGAATAGCGATGCCGATATGAGCGAATCGCATGTTGCCGTCGAGTTCGACTGGTTCTACGCAAGCATAGGGCGCGAAACCCGGCTTAATGGTGCTGGCTTGAAGCAGCGGGTATATGTCAATGACCTGTCTCCTGCATTCGATGCGCTTACTCTTGCGGCACGCTTTAATGGGTTTGAATATCGGTTTAGCCATAACAGCCTGCTTAATTTTCCGCTCGACCTTGACGAGCCTGTCTGGATAGAAGGTATGGGCGCCTATACGGTTATACCTCCTAAGTACATGGCAATGCACTCGTTTACGCTGCTGCCGAGCTGGGGCGAAGTCAGCTTTTTTGAAAGCGTAATATATTCTCGAGATGTTGATTTGGCGTATCTCAATCCTCTTAGTTTCCTTAAAACACTGGAACATGCGCAACATGACAGGGATAATTCGGGCATGGGGCTTAGTGCCGTTGTCAGACCAGTGAAAAATTTGCAACTCAAAGGCACGTGGTTTCTTGACGACATAATAATCGATAATATCGGCACGGGCTATTGGAGCAATAAAACAGCGTGGAACGTTGCGGGCATTGTGTCTGTGCCGAAGCATAATCTGGACTTCGGGCTTGAATATTCGCGAACCGAGCCTTATACGTTTTCGCATTTTAATCCGCAAAATTCCAATACCAACGATTCGGTGCTGTTCAGTTCATACATTCCGCCCAATTCAGACCAGTGGAATATGATGCTGCAATATTGGTGGGGGCAGCGCTATCCTGTTAAATTAAATATGAGTTACACAAGGCATGGCGCCAATATTTATGATGATGCAGGCAATCTGGTACGTAATGTTGGCGGCGATCCGCTGCTGTCTATCACCAAAGAAAGCGACCCGTCGGGCACTGTCGTTTTTCTCGACGGCAATCTCATCAAGACTTTTGCGGTAGAGCTATCGGCAGGCATTGAGATAATTCGTGGCTTTAACCTGCAATTGGCATATTCATACCAGCATGCAAACGGCATCAACAGAAATTATGCCCGCGCCATTCTCCGCTTCAGCGATTTTTAACCATTCTGCCGGAGCTGTGCATGTCATGCCAATAGTTTGCCAACAAGTAAATTTGTATTGACAATCTCCCGTTTATATACATTTTTTTGCAATATGGTTCGAAATATATTTGTTATCATGTGCTTATGCGTATAAACATGCAGGTTTGGTGGGCTAAGCTATATTTCTTTTGGACGTAAAACAGAAATGCCAATATTTGCTTTGCTCGACTTAACATAGCTGGCAATAGATTTATCTATTATGACTTTTTTCATTTTTGAGGAAGCATGCAAAAGTCTTTTGTCAAATGCCAGACCGGTATGAGAATAATCCAATCCAGGCGACGAAGTGGCAATTGCTATGATATCTCCGTCATCGATATTTTTAGCTATACTGCTGATATCTTTAGCAGATACGACATGGAATGTTTGCCTGTTCAGCTCTTCTTCTATCGAACGGATTTTCGGTATAAATTCGGGATTTGCTTTCAGCGCAGGATATGAATTGGGATGCTGCGACATATAGTTTAAATTAAAATTAACTTCCTCGCCTCCAATTTGCTCCGTTATATCTTCAACAACTCCTTTTTTGATATTGTTCATAATCCAATCAGAAGTGTAATGCAAGCGGCTGGTATAATCCACTGTTTTTCCATCGCGATAGCGCAAAAAAGTAAGCTCATCAACCATATCTGTAAATCGAAAATGGTGCTTTTTGATGCACCGGGCAATACCCACAGAACTTTCGAACAGAGTTACGCAATCGAATTTGATAAGATTGACAATGGTTTGCTCCTTATTGGGATTAATCTCCAAAGTGCCGCCAACATACGGAGTATCCAGAAATTCCAATGCAATTCGTGAAACCAAATCGCCCATTGGCAGCATCTGCCACTTTTCCTTGCTTGCTTTGCTTATCAGATAGCTAAAAATTTCAGCCGTGGTATCTTTTTCATCATCTGCCCGGAGCATGCTGGGTTTCATCAGGCATATTGCAGCAAAAAATGTCGTTGTTTGGGCTAAAAATTCACGTCTATTCATAAGACAAATATACAAAACAAAGCCAAATAGAACAAAAAAACAACATTCATTTATATAATCTTCGCCAACTAATTACACAAATATAGCTCTTGTCGATATGTTGTATGGTTTTGAAATTACAGGGTATTACAACTCTTGCTGAGTAGTTGAGGAACTTTTCGGACTGAGGTTTGAATTATGAAATTTCGGAACTTGAATTTGGTAAGCTAATGAAAAAACATTGGTTATTGCATTGATACAAGTTCAATATTATTAGAAACTTGCAAGGATTCGGCTTTGTGTTAATATAACTGTTTATTTATAGATAATTTATTCAAGGAAAAGATGTTGTATGACAGATTAATAGTATTATAAATAACCGTAACCTAATGTGTATATGATTTTCCAAAAATCAGGTGGAATTGCATGGAAATCTTTATGGCACACTACTTGCATATATTTTACATTTTTATAGCTATATTTTTACCCTACCAATTATGGCGGAGAATCAAGAAGGACAGGAAAAAACGGAAGAGGCAACAGCCAAACGGATTGCCGATGCGCGAGAAAAAGGCCAAGTCTCTAAAAGTCAGGATGTTACAACTGCAAGCATTTTGCTTATAGGCGGGGTGATTGTGTTTATGCTTGGCAAAAGTATGATGCAAAAATTTCAAGGCTATCTTTCGACATCTCTGCACAATGTTGCACAATTTGACTTCTCAGAAACCAATATATCGAAATATCTGATTTCTCTCGTATCGTTTCTTGCCGAACTGCTGCTGCCTATATTATTGATTGTATTTGTGCTTGTTCTGGCATCTGAAATAGCTCAAGTCGGGCTAAAATTCGCCACAAAAAAATTTACAGATCCGCAGTCTCTTTCCAAGCCATTCAAGATAGGTTCTGGATTGAAGCGTATATTCTTCTCGCCTCATTCTCTCATAGAATTAATCAAAGGTTTTGCCAAGCTGGCTGTGCTTGGCGGCATTGCATATTTGGTTATTAGTAGCCATTTAGATGAGATTGCCTCAATGTCCACAAAATCTTTTTTTGATATTCCAGAAGTTATGAGCAGCATTGCTTTTGAGATAATTTTGAAAGTCGGCGGGCTGTACGTGGTGATAGCCGTTTCTGATTTTTTATATCAAAAATGGAAGTTCAAGCAAGACATGAAAATGACAAAGCAGGAGGTGAAAGAGGAAGGCAAACAAATGGAAGGCGATCAGCAAACCAAGGCAAAAATACGTGCGATGGGTCGCAGCATGATTCGCAAGAAGATGATAGCAAATGTGCCCAAAGCAGATGTAATAATCACAAATCCAACCCACTTTGCCGTCGCCCTGTCGTACAAACAAGGCGAAAGCACTGCTCCTGTTGTTGTGGCTAAAGGGGTTGATTTTTTGGCAATGAAAATAAAAGATATTGCAAATGATAACAATATTCCTATCGTTGAAGATCCGCCCCTGGCAAGAACTTTGTTCAAATTAGTGGAAATTGACCAAGAGATACCGGAGGTATTGTTCAAAGCTGTTGCCCAAGTTCTTGCCTACATATACCAGCTAAAAGCGGGAAAATTCGTCAATTACAAGGCATCGGAAATAAACGAAACAGAAGAACAATGACAAGCGATATGAACAATGTTTTTTTGGTAATGGATGGTTATATTATACCACCTTATTTTTTATCCATTATTCTACATTTTGCACTTGCTCTCTGACGCGCTCAAGCTCTTCTTTTGCAGAAACAACGTATTGAGAAATCATTGCATCATTCGATTTTGAGCCTATAGTATTGATCTCGCGGTTGATTTCCTGAAGTAGAAAATTGACTTTCCTTCCTGCAGTCTCAGGGCTTTTCACAGCATCGAAGAAAAATTTGAAATGCGAATGCAAGCGGACGCATTCTTCCGATACATCCAGCTTATCAGCCAAAATAACAATTTCCATTTGCAAACGATGCTCATCAATTTCATCATTCTCAAATATCTGAGCAATACGATTTCGCAGCCTTTCTCTTTCGAGCGGAATGCGGTTATGCGTTATCTCTTCAATTTTTCCAATGATTTCCTGAATTTTTTTCATGCGGTTAATGATATCCTTTGCAATATTTTGCCCTTCGCGTAATTTCATATTTTCAAGATTCTTAAGCCCGCTTTGCAACGCTTTGCGCAATAATTTCATCACCTGTGATTCATCATAAACCAGTTCATGTTGCGAAATGCTATCCTTGAAAGCTAAAACATGATTCATGTTTACAACTTCCTTAAATTTCATTTGCTTACGCATACTGTTTAAGGCTTCGAAACATTGCATCGCCATATCTTCATTAATGGAAAATTTGTTTTCATTATTTTCGCTTTCAATGTTAATATTTACGCTAACAGTGCCGCGAGAGATGTGATTTCTGAAAAAATCGCGCATCTCCATTTCCTTATGCCATATTTGTTTTGGCATTCGAAAAGAAATTTCAAGACCTTTTCCATTCAAGCTTTTAATTTCTAAAGTAATTTTTAAACCTTCAGCAATCATTTCTGTTTTGCTGAATCCAGTCATACTTTTTATCATAATTATATATATCCTATTCTAATTTATTTAACTTACATTTATTTATCTTTGATTGGAGCTAATTTCTTTTTTTATTAAAAAAGCACAGTTTTTTTTATAATTTAAAAGGTTGCTGATCTGCAACGATGCACTTTATAGACTATTTATGACCTTGCTGATAATGTCGGAGGTTGATATATTTTCAGCCTCTGCATTGAAATTAGATACTATTCGGTGGCGCAAAACAGGTAATGCCACTGCCTTGATGTCATCCATATCAGGCGAAAATCGCCCAGAAAGCGCTGCACGAGACTTAGCTCCGAGTATCAAATATTGAGACGCGCGGGGACCTGCTCCATAATCTATATACCTTTTGACAAAATCGGAGGATGTATCGCTCGGGCGGGTAGAACGCACCAATTTGACGGCAAATTCTAACACATTATCCGCCACCGGTACACGGCGAATAAGCTCTTGAAATCCCAATATACTTTGCTGCCCAAGCACCTTTTCCACATTTGGCACATAGCTTGCCGTTGTAGATTTCACGATTTGGATTTCTTCGGCTGCCGTCGGATAATCCAGCCACACATTGAACATAAACCGGTCTAATTGGGCTTCAGGCAAGGGATAAGTGCCCTCCTGCTCTATAGGGTTTTGAGTAGCCAATACAAAAAATGGCTCCTCAAGGTGGTATGTTGTTCCAGCCGCTGTAACTTCATGTTCTTCCATAGCTTGCAACAAAGCAGATTGCGTTTTGGGAGGAGTACGATTGATCTCATCTGCCAGAACAATATTGGCAAAAACAGGTCCCGGCACAAAACGAAATATTTTTTGTCCTGTCGAAATATTATCTTCGATAACCTCGGTTCCGCTAATATCGCCTGGCATAAGGTCAGGAGTAAATTGTATGCGGTTGAATTTCAAATCAAGAGTCTTTGCAAGCGTACGTATTAACAGCGTCTTAGCAAGTCCGGGTACGCCTATCAGCAGGCAGTGTCCTTTTGCAAAAAGCGATACAAGCAATTGTTCAATAATTTCGTTCTGTCCCACAATCACTTTCGCTAGCTCAGATTTAACCCTTGCAATATCAGAGTTTAGCTCTGATATTTTTTCTTTATCACTTACCATATCAAACTTTTTTTTATCAATTTTTCAAACCTGCAATTTACATAAAAAAAACGAAATAGCCAATGTTATTCATTGGTTATAAGTATATCGTTCAAAAATAATATATTTACAACAAAATACAAATACAACACTACATTTAATGAATATTTATTTAATAAAAATGCCACTTCTTTATTGATATTGTTCCTGCAATTAGAGTGCAGCAATAGAAAAATAGCAAAATTCATCAAAACCAGCACTACATAGGCATTTGATACAGAATAACTTAATTCCTATTATTAAAAATAATTACGAAAAAAATAGCCTCTTTTTTCGGCAGTGAAACCTTATTGTTGCTCATTTTCTGCTAATTTAATTGTATTATAATATGCTTAAATAAAATATGTGATTCGTTCTTAAAAATTCAATAATTCCTTTATTTATAAAAATATTACAAAAATCAAGGTAACAATAAAAGAACAATGCCGGATAAGGAAGAGTTTATGAATTTTTTTTCACTTTTGTCGGATAAAATGAATTTACTCATTTTCAATTCATTTGGTTATTTGGTGTATATTTATATTATACTATACATAATGTATAGTAGTTATTGTGTTCGGATATGGTTTGGAACGGTAAGGCAACAGAGATAAAAACATCTACAGCGCAACGTCGCTAAGCGTCATTTAATTATCGTGCTTATCTAAGAAAACAAGTTTATGTGCTACAAATAGTCCTATCATGTTGTCCAAATTTTGGTTGTGCCTCACAATAGTTGAAAATAGTTTTTTCCGATATACATTCCGATGACATTATCATGAATTAATTCATTTTTAGAAAAGCATATCGTTTTGCGGCATAATCGCTTGATATGTGTACGAAAATTTAGATTTT
>JAVBOP010000223.1:0-6176 GCA_031550405.1 Kapaibacterium sp. (SeqCode) | reverse complement strand
TGGGATTGATTTTTTTTATCCTCATCATTTCTCGGATCTGCCTTGATTTTCTCATTTTGTTCTTTTTCAAGTTCAGACACATCAACACCTAACATCTTTAAAACTTTGATAGTTATATCATATTTAAAATTCACATAAGCCAGTGGCTGCGTGCTTTGATCCCAAATCATATCGTACTTTTCCTTAGAAGCAACCTGCTGAACCGTAGCAAAAATTTTCTCCTCAACAGGCTTCATAACCTCCTTAACTATCTGATCAAACTCGCCGCCAGTCTCAAATTTTTCTTTCGCGTACTTTTGCCTTTTCATTTGCAATTCAAGCAGCTCCTTTTCCTTTGCTATTCTTTCCGTGTCCGACCAAACCAGCCGATTTTTCTTAACATCGAACTGCATTGACGCTTCCATTTCTTCCATAGAAGTAATTTCGCGATTCCATTCATCAACCATAGTTTGAACTCTCTGCTCGGCAATCTGCGCATCCGGCAGCCTTTCGCGAATCATTTGTGAAGAGATGAAGCCAACTCGCTGCGCATGTAAATTTAGCGCAACACAATATATTGCTACTATTAACAAGATTTTCCTTAACATAATCATTAGCCCTCAATTAAATTTACCGTTCATACATCAAATGAGTATATATGATTTCCCTTTTGACTGAAACAAAAATACACAATTTTAAGATAAAAATATATATGTAGAATATGAAATGACTTAGTGCATGAAAAAAAGCAGGACAACATTAACAACCCCGCAAAGCTTACCTTACACTTATGCTTCAGCCTAATGAACAGCCCAAGTATGTACTTATGTAATTTTAATTTCGTATATTTGTTTCATGATTAACTGTAAAAAAATCATTCTGTATATAAGCGGAATAGTTTTGATAGGCTGCTTTGGAGCATGTAATGACGCTCCGACAGGCATGGGAATGCCCGTATTGCCTGATACTATTGCGATAACTTATATGGGCGAGGGCTTGGCAGGCGATTCTAATTATGCGCTTGATAAGGCACAAAATGGCACGGCTTCTATTCTTATCGGGGCAGCGAATCAGCTGCGGGCAGGAGCGATATTGCGATATGAGGTGCCAGCGGGAATGGAATGGCTCACTGAAGATGATATTGTATCTGCTGAACTTATCTTTTTCACTCAGCGGTATGCCTTCGGAGATACTTTGGGTTCTAATCATTTGGCTTTTGAGGTCAAAGAAGTGGTAAAAACCATTCCTCTGGAATCTATTACGGCTGAAGATGTGCTTAATAGCAATTATTTGTATGGCAATGCGCCTCCGATTGCTGCGTGGGATGGAAGTATTAATTATGCAAAAGATACCTTAGACAGTGTTTCTGTGCCATTGCCCAAATCCCTTTGCATTGACTGGTTTAAGAAAGTAAGTACTCAGGATACCATAAATGGATTAGCAGTATTGCCTCAAAGCACAGGCACTGTGATAAATCAATTTGCTGATGGTGGTTCATCGAGCCAGGGTGGTTTTCGTTCCTGTTTCAAAGTTGTATTTCGTACAGCGGAAGGCACAGACAGCACGATTAAAATGTACCCCGGCTGGGTCTCAAAATTTGTGCTGAATGACGATAAGATAGATAACAGCTTTTTAGCGGTGCAGGGTGCTGTTAGAAAGCGCTGCAAGCTCAATTTTGATATTAGCCAGATACCTAAACTTGCCATGATAACGCTTGCAGAATTGACATTGACGCTTGACGAGGAAAAGTCGTACCATGGAAATGATACATTGGACAATAGTGTAAGGTTATTGCTTTATAAAAATAAAAATACGGATTATTCGGACACGGCGGGATATTGGCCGGCGACCGGGAACAGAATTGAAGGCACCAATAAGTATGTCTTCCGAGATGAATTTTTTGCAGGTGAAATGATGCATATATATCAATATCTGGAAGGCAAAGGTACATTGACGCTGGCTCCAATTGCCGCTGCTGAGTATAACAAAGTTAACCGGTTGATATTCCATGGTTTAGATGCAGCCGATGAAAGCAAAAGACCCAAGCTGAAAATTGTTTACAATGAAGTAAAATTGGGCAAATAATTTTAATTTATGAATAAAAATTCATAAACCTCATGTAGAGAATTAATATAAATCAAAATTAATATAAAGGTATATTTAGTATGAAATTATTCAAATTAGCTTCATGCGCTGTCGCTGCAAGTCTTTTATTCTTGCAAGTTGCATGTTCAAATGAAAACAAACAGGAAGGACAAACTCAAAAAATGGAATTTAACTCTTCACAAGAATTGCTTGCCGAAAATAAGACGCAAAGTCCAATAATATATGAAATTGTTGAAATTGGGCAGGCTGCAAATGGAAAAATTACAGATTTTTCATTTTTAGATGAAAATGGCAAAAAAGTCTCCATCAGCTCGATAATCAAAGATAAATATGTGTTTTTGAATTTCTGGGCAACATGGTGTCCGCCATGCCGCGCCGAAATTCCAGATATTATTGAGATACAGAACGAGCTTCGCAGCAAGGATTTGATTGTTATCGGCATAGCTCTCGAAAGGGAAAAGACGATGGATGCGTCGATAAAAAAAGTTCAGGATTTTGCGGGCAAAAATAAAATTAATTATATGAATTTTCTGTTAAAAGATGATTTGAAAAAGACGTTAGCTACATCGTATGAAGGGATTCCGTATATTCCGACAACAATTTTAGTAGACAAAAAAGGCGATATTTTCGAGAAAATTCAGGGACAAAGGACAAAGGATGATTTTCTTGGTTCAATCAATAAAATGATGAAATAATACAAATTGAAAATTATAAGCCTGCTATAAATTAAACAATTAGCAGGTTTTTTTTGATTTTGTGGAGAATAACAGATATTGAAATCGCTACAGTTTGCCTTGACTTTATTCAACAAGCCTATCAAATCATCCAATATATGGATTTTTATTAATTTTTCTTCGACATCAGAAGATACAAAAAAAAAAGGGAAAAACTTTCTTTCCCTTTTTCATTATTTAATATGCCACACGCTCTTAATCGCCACTGTTAATATCACTCATAACCATATAATTTATGCCTGATACTGTCTTTATGGTTGCGGCGGTGATGACTACTTTTTTGTTTTGGGCGTAATTTGCTAACTTTTTAAAAGCAAAAGAACCATCTTCATTTTTTACAAAATATACCTTTTTGTTGTAAAGGAAAACAAGAGGAATACCCTGTTCTACCAAGGCTTTAGCTTGATCTTTGGTTAATTGCTTATCTTTTTTAGCTGTTATAACATCGTCAAGACTTATAACTTGCCCGATATATTTTTTAGATTTTTTTTGAGCATTCGCATCTACAGAATTTAATCCGACGAATATCATTCCGAGAAGAACGCTGAAAAGCAAGACTTTTTTCATAATTAAAATTAATAATTAGTTTATAGTTATAAAAAATACAAGGGGAATAACATCCCCCTTGCTTTAATTAAAAAAATTACTTTACGGCTGTTTTTGCGTAAGGAACGCCAGCAGCTGTTTGATAAGATACTTTCAAATGCAAATATGTATCAGGTGCTGAACCTTGAACAAATTTGCCGCCTTCTTTCAATACAATAACTTTTGCATAGTGAGCGCTTGCGCCTTCTCCAACTCTTGCATAGAAGCAAACACCTTTTGTAGCATTAGTAGCAATAGGATCGTTTTCTAAATCAATGAGCTTTTTTGACCAGCTTTTTGACTCAAGACTGCTTGTTTGGAAAGGACCATCATTTAAAGCATTTCCATCCCATGTTTCAAGTGGAGTAATGAAAGCATCTGCTGGAGTGCCAGAGCCAGCATAACCAGCTTCAGAAGCACTGCCAATTTTAATTCCAGTCTTTGCGAAAGCTAAATTCCATTTGGTGTAATTATCAAGTTTCCAAGTTTTTGGGTAGCCGTCTTCACTTGTACTTGACAATTCGAGTCCGCTGCCATAAGTCGATGAAGTATTTGCATAAACCGTAATGTTAGACTCGTTATAATTTTTGTCATACTGCTTGGATGTTGCCCAAGTGAATGTGGCGGTATTAGCTGCATTTGAGGAATCGTTTGTATTTCTTCCTAAAACCGATATGGCATAAACCTTTTCTATAGTTGCAGCATTAAATGTGTAAGTTGTTAGTGTTTTAGCGATTGTATCTGTTTTTACAACAGTTTCGCCTTCTTTCACAGTAATGATATAATCTTTAAACCAGCTTGAATCTGCATCCGCTTTTCCCCAGTTAATTTTGATTTCGGTTGCGCTAATGCCAGCGCCGTTAAGATTTTTAACTTTTGCAGGAAGCGGAGTACCTTCAGGCTCAATAGGATTAGGATCGTCCTCGCAGGCTGTGAACATAAAGAATGATAATACGAGCATAGCTAACAAGCTATTGATTTTTAGGAATTTCATTTAAAACCTATAAATTAGTGATTAATAATTAATGAATTATGTAATTAAAATGTATACAAATATAATTATAATTCTTTAAATAAAGTCTATATTTTTATTTTAACCATGTTTTTGCCATCTAAGCGATAGCGTCTCCAAGTTGTTTTGGAGTAATAAGAAATCGCAAGCTTCCGTTCCTGTTCATTAAATCACGCCAATTATTACAGAAAAAATCAACGCATGCAATTCCACAAGTCGGAAGTTCATCAATATAATCGCCTGTAAAATATGATACTAACGATGTTATCGCCGGATTATGCCCAAACAACATAATATTATTTATGCTATTATCAGGCGAGCAAAGTAAATTTTTGATAAATTTCACGCCTTGCTCATATATGCCTGAGTTTATAATAATTTTATTTTCAGAATATTTCATAGCATTGGCAAAAATCTTTGCAGTTGTTAGTGCGCGTATTGCCGGACTTGAAAATATAGCTTGGGGCATATCAATTTTTGTTGAAACAATACTTGCCATAGCTTCGGCATCCAGCAATCCGCGGCTATCCAGCGGTCTATCCAAATCCGTCCACTCCATATTATTCCAACTTGATTTTGCATGCCTTATTAAAACAACCGTTTTCATCATGGTATAGCAAAAAACATCTTAAAATGGGATATCGTCATCTATATCAGGTGTCAAATGCCCGGCAAGTTGCTCTACTATCGAAGCACCTGCAGATTGAGAAAAATTCGGATCATAATTGCTGCTGTTACTACCTCCAGAGCTATCTTTAGACATCATGATTAGACTTGAGGCAACAATATCGGTTGTATACCGGGTCTGCCCATCCTTTCCTTCAAAAGTACCATATTTTATGCGTCCTTCGATGTATACTTTGCTGCCTTTTTTGAGATAATCGCCCGCAAGTTTGGCTAAATTATCCCATAAAACAACCCGATGCCAATCTGTTGTTTCCTTCCATTCGCCCGTAGTCTTATCTTTGTAAGACTCTGTTGTAGCAAGGCTTACTGTACATACCATCATGCCGGACGGTATAGTTCTCAATTCAGGATCTTGCCCCAAGTTACCTATAAGCGTAACGCGATTTAAACTTTTTGCCATAATATTACCATTTTACATTTAATTTTGAAATTAAGTTTATTTGTATTTTAGTCTTGTTAATATATTCTTGTTAATATACTTCAAACATAGCATATATTCCTTGCAAAAATAAAATAAAAATATGATATAAACTATAAACTGCTCTCAAATAATACAATTCATCGCTATATGTTCGCACCAGACCTCTGTGAATTTAATTTTTGCCGACCTAAATCCATTAAAAAAAATATGGATAAAAAAAATGCTTTCGCTGCTCTATTGCTAAAATATATTCGTTCCAATAACGTTTCTTTTTGTTTGAACTATATCAAAAATATATTATTTGAACTTTGGAGTTGTTTATGGATGTAGAATTATTATCTCGTATTCAATTTGCTGTAACGGTTGGTTTCCATTTCTTATATCCGCCATTAAGCATCGGATTAGGCTTAATTTTAGTAATTTTTGAAGGATTATTTCTGAAAACTAAAAATCCAAAATTCGAGCAATTGACTAAATTTTGGTTAAAAATATTTGCTTTGACTTTTGGAATGGGCGTTGCTACAGGCATAGTAATGGAATTTGAGTTTGGCACTAATTGGGCAGGATATTCTCGCTATGTCGGTGATGTTTTCGGAAGCCCGCTTGCAGCAGAAGCAATTTTTGCATTTTTCTTAGAATCGACATTCCTTGC
>JAVBOP010000069.1:0-8672 GCA_031550405.1 Kapaibacterium sp. (SeqCode) | reverse complement strand
GAAGGTTTTTATGGCTCTGCCGGCAAATTCTTCGCCAACGTCAGCAGTAAAATGTCCATCGGGAGTAACAGGCTGCAAGAATGGAATCTTGAATTTAAGCGACATCTGATAATCGTCTTCACCAAAAGCAGGAGCAAGATGCACGATACCGCTACCATCTTCGGTCGTAATAAAATCACCGGGTAATACTGTAAGTGCCTGTGGAAACTTATCCTTATCTATTTTGCAGAATGGCAATATCTGTTCATAGCTTGTGCCAACTAAGTCGCTGCCTTTGAATTTCTTCAATACTTCATATTCGCCATCTAATGCACTAAGTCTTGTTTCTGCAAGCACTAACTTATGTGTAACCTCACCATCTTTAGTCTTTATTGTATTTTTTATTAATAAATATTCATAATCTTCGCCTATAGCAAGAGCAACATTGGCAAACAATGTCCATGGTGTTGTCGTCCAAACGAGAAGATGTGCATCTTCCACTTCTTTAATAGGCGATGAAGTAACTTTTAGCTTTAAATAGCAGTTAGGATCTTTTACTTCCTTATATCCAAGAGAAAGCTCATGAGAACTAAGCGGAGTAGCAATAGTTGGCGATTGCGGTATAACCTTAAATCCCTTATATATCAAGTCCTTATCAAAATATTGCTTTAATGCCCACCAAACAGATTCCACATATTCGAGCTTGCAGGTTATATATGCAGTGCTTAAATCAACCCAATAGCCCATACGTTCGGTTAGGTAACTCCAACCTTGATCCATTTCGATATTTTTATAAACTAAATCGCGGCATTTTTCATTGAACTTGCCTATGCCATAAGTCTCAATTTCCTGCTTGTTTTTGAACCCAAGTTCCTTTTCCATAGCAAGTTCCACAGGCAAACCATGCGTATCCCAGCCTGCTTGGCGGCGAACATAATAACCCTGCATGGTCTTATATCTGCAAACAGTATCCTTGATTGTGCGAGCCATCATGTGGTGGATGCCGGGCTTCCCATTTACTGTTGGCGGACCTTCATAAAAGCTATAATTATCAGCACCTTGCCGGTTTTCAAGTGTCTTTTCAAATATCTTATTATCTTCCCAAAACTTTAGTATTTCTTTTTCAATTTCAGGATAATTTATCTTATCTGCTAATGGTTTGAACATGTGTCAATGGTTGTTGTTTAAAAAAATAATGCTGCAAATATACGAAATATTCGCAACATTATTTTCCTGCAGCAGCGCTGTAGCTGGATATAGCCAACAAGAGAGATGAAAAAAAACATGCCCAACCGCTATCACTTTCACTTTAATACGCAATACCCAAAAACACCTCGTCAGTCGTAACAGCTATTGGCATCCGTAAAAATATGCTGAATTTTACCGGCAATTGATTTCGCTTTTTTATAATAATTACTCAAGTAAAAGCTATAAGCTGGTTATTAATGATTTTAATTGTAGCCGGCTTTTTGTTTTTTTAATCTTTAAAAATATATTGATATTTTGCCTTACAATTGATTTATTTTTTGTATTTTTAAGGTCGTAAATTTGCAACTGTTTATTTTAGAAATTATTAAAATTATAAAACCGTAACAACCTGCTTTTAGAACAGAACGAATAACCAGAGATACATTATGAATGCACTATTAATAACATTAATTATTCCTGTCGTTGGAATGCTTTTACTCTTTGTTTTCAGGAAAGAAAACACTAAGTCTATAAAATACACAGCTTTACTGTTTACAATTATGACTTTTTGTTCATCATTGGGCTTGCTATTTGGATTTAATTCTGAAAGTACAGGCTTTCAGTTCCTGCTTAATAAAGCATGGATAGCCTCAATTGATGCGGGATTTAGATTGGGCGTCGACGGTATGTCCCTGTTGTTAATAATGCTTACGACATTTTTGATGCCAATAGTTGTTCTTGCATCATTCGATGCAATCAAAAAGCGCGAAAAAGAATATTACATTATGCTCATGCTTTTAGAGTTTGCGATAGTGGGTGTATTTTCCTCGCTCGATTTGTTCTTATTCTATATATTCTGGGAACTTATACTGATTCCGATGTATTTTATCATTGGCATCTGGGGCGGTAAAGACCGCATTTATGCCTCAATCAAGTTCTTTATTTTCACAATGGTTGGCTCGCTTTTTATGCTGATAGCTATTATATATCTTGGGCATTATGTTGGCACAGAAATATTGCATCTGCCGAGTGGATTTACTACTAACTTCATGCAAATGCAGCAGGTTAGCTCAAATATTCCGTTTGATATACAAAAGTGGCTGTTTATCGCTTTTGCATTGTCATTCCTCATCAAAGTGCCGATATTCCCGCTGCATACATGGTTGCCCGATGCACATACCGAAGCTCCGACTCCCGGCTCCATAATTCTTGCCGGTGTTTTACTCAAAATGGGTACTTATGGATTAATCCGTTTTAATTTAGATTTATTTCCTGCTGCCTCATTCCACTATGCCTCTTTTATTGCTACACTTGCAATTATCGGCATAATTTACGGAGCGCTGTGTGCAATGGTGCAGAAAGATATAAAGCGGCTTGTAGCATATTCTTCCGTAAGCCACTTGGGTTTCGTAGTGTTAGGTATATTTTCGATGACTGAAATCGGCTTGCAGGGTGCTATAATTCAAATGGTAAACCACGGGCTTTCAACAGGCATGTTATTCCTCTGCGTTGGCTGCCTGTACGAACGCCGCCATACCAGACAAATTGAGGATTACGGCGGACTTGCGAAGGTTATGCCTCGATTTTCGGTATTTTTCGCAATAGCAATGTTTGCCTCAGCCGGCTTGCCAATGCTCAACGGCTTTGTAGGCGAATTTGCAACCTTGCTCGGTTCATTTATCTCGCCATTTTACAACAACATAGTCTTCGCTGTGATAGGAGCGTTGGGCGTCATTTTCTCGGCTGTATACCTGCTATGGATGTGGCAGAGAGTGATGTTCGGCACTGTTGACAAGCCCGAAAACAGAAGCTTGAAAGACGTAAGCAAGCGAGAAGCATCAATGATGATAGCAATGGTGATACTCATAGTATGGCTTGGAATATATCCGTCATCATTCATGCACTTTTCCGAAAATTCAACAAAGGCGTTAGTCCACAAATTAGAAGCCCTCAGGTTTGGCGAGCCGCTGGAATAGCATCAGTGTTTTTGAATTTTTTTATTTTTAAAAACTGCATTTTTACATCCCCATAACTCCCTGTAATTTAACATATTGCAGGGAGCTGCTGTTTAAATTGCTATTATTGCAATACATTTATAAATAACAGAGGTATATGTTTAGTAAAAAAAACGAACCGCATTTTTTATTTTAAAATATGCGACAATTACATTTATGAAAAAATATTCATAAAACATATTTCTCCGGTATCCTGCAATAGGCACAAAAGCTTTCTGCCCGCATGATATTATAAGACAAGCCATGCGGTTGCAGCTACTTGGTATTTGTTAATTATTTCGTATTTTTGTGTATAACTTACTGTTTGCAAGGCTATAAATGAAAGATAAAATATTATACGAAGGCATTACCTACGACGATGTGCTTCTGATTCCACGCTATTCTGAAATATTGCCGCGAGATACATCGCTGACAACTCATCTGACAAAAAAAATCAAACTCAATATACCAGTCATATCTGCGGCGATGGATACGATTACCGAGCATGACATGGCGATAGCATTGGCGCGTGAAGGCTGCATGGGTGTCATACACAAGAATTTGACAATAGTCGAGCAGGCGGATCAGGTTGACAGGGTGAAGCGCAGCGAAAGTGGAATGATAGGTAAGCCTATTGTTTTAAAGGCGGATGACCTTGTGAAAGATGCTATTGAATTGATGAAAAAATTCAGCATATCCGGCATTCCTATCGTCAATGATGCCAAAAAGCTCACCGGCATTGTTACAAACAGGGATTTGCGTTTTAAGCCCAACCCTGATGAGGTTATAACCAATGTCATGACTAAAAAAAATCTCATAACCGTGCCTGTTGGCACTAACTTGGATGAAGCAGAAGAGATATTGAAAAAGTATAAGATAGAGAAACTGCCGGTGGTCAATGACGAGAATGTGCTGTGCGGCTTGATTACATTCAAGGATATACAAAAGAAGAAAATGTTTCCAAATGCGGCTAAGGACGATGCAGGCAGGCTTCTGGTTGGTGCGGCTGTTGGCGTTGCTGCAAATACGACGCTTCGGGTGGAGGCTCTCATTGATGCTGGTGTCGATGTCATATTCGTGGACACTGCACATGGTCATAACCTGAAGGTAATAGAGATAGTTAAGAAGATAAAAGGCAAGCATCCCGATTTGCAGATCGTGGCAGGCAATATCGCTACTCCGGAAGCAGCGGAAGCACTTATAGCCGCAGGGGCTGATGCTTTGAAAGTGGGCATAGGACCCGGTTCTATATGCACTACCCGTATCGTGGCTGGCGTCGGCGTGCCTCAGCTCACGGCTGTCATACAGGTTGCAGAGGCGGCAAGCAGGCATGGCATACCGGTAATAGCTGATGGCGGTATAAAGCAGACTGGCGACGTGGCAAAGGCAATAGCCGCTGGCGCCGATGTAGTGATGGTAGGCAATCTCTTTGCAGGGCATGAGGAAAGTCCAGGCGAAAAAATTATATTCGAGGGACGGGCATACAAGATATATCGCGGTATGGGGTCGCTTGGCGCTATGCAGGATGGCTCTGCCGACAGGTATTTTCAGGATGCAGAGGCAGGACTGTCCAAGTATGTGCCGGAAGGCATCGAGGGGCGTATAGCGTATAAGGGCAAGGTTAGCGATATGGTATATCAGCTTGTCGGAGGTTTGCGTTCGGCTATGGGCTATTGCGGCTGTTCGACTATCGGCGATATGAAGAAGCATGCCCGATTTAACCGCATAACCAGTGCCGGTCTGATGGAATCGCATCCACACAACATCAACATCACGCAAGAATCTCCAAACTATTTTGCCAAAAAATTTTAAAACAGCAGGGGAGAGGGAAAACACATATCTCTAATTATTGCGCTATCAATATATAATGGTAGCGTTTTTTTTATAAATTCAGGTTTTTTATTGCGTCGTGGGCGGCAGCTTGCTCAGCATCTTTTTTGCGCTTGCCCTCGCCAGTGCCAATGAGAATATCTCCAACAAAAGCGCCAACAGAATAGCTTTTATCATGGTCGGGTCCAGATTCAAAAAGCACTTGGTACGTCGGTGCTTTTTTGCAATTACTTTGCAAAATTTCAAGCAGCTGGCTTTTATAATTTGAATCTGACAGCAGAATATCAGATGAAAACATAGGAAGCAGATGATTGTATATGAACGCTACAGTTTTTTCAATTCCGGCATCAACATATATGGCAGCTATGATTGCTTCAAGCGTATCGGCAAGAATTGATTCGCTATTTTTTTCAAATAATTTTTCGGCGCTAAAGCTGAATTTTATATACTTTTTAATGTTTAGTCTGTCTGCAGCCATTGCAAGAGAGTGTTTATTCACTATTCGAGAACGGATGGTAGTAAGTTCGCCTTCCGGTTGATTTGGAAAAAAATTAAATAAATAATCAGAAATAATTAATCCAAGCACGGAATCTCCTAAAAATTCTAACCGTTCGTTTGAAAAAAATTTTCCTTTGTCCTTAATTACTGATAGATATGAGCGGTGCGTAAATGCCTGTTCAAAAATTGCAATATTACTTATTCTTATTTGAAATAATTTCTCAATTTCTTTTTTGATATTGGCATCAAAAAAATCCATTTGTGGAAAATTTTGCGAATTGTCCCTGCTCTTGAGTTGCTCAATCATTTGTTTGGGCAAAAATCGCAATAATCCTCTATACCACTCTTTTATAATAGCCAAGATGAAGCTCCTTTTTCATTAAAAAGTATCTTCAAAAATAAGGAATTTTCCGATATTATTTATTTTTTTTTGTTAAATAAGTATAATATTTATATTTTGCAATTGTTAAACTGACAGGTTTTAAAGTTATTTAGAAAAAATGATTTTTATATACTCAATTCAGGGCTTGACAATTCTTACCTTGCAATCCAGTTTTCGTAGAAAAATTAATTTAAATTCATAATATATAGGTAATTATGTCTATCGAAAGAGAACCAAAGACATCTCGAAATTTACGCTCCCGTACATTGAAGCCAATGGCAACCGATGCAAATGCTTCTGAGGAAAATTCTGCTGATAATAGTAAAGTCAATACGGGAGTGATTGATTTTACAGAACTTAAAGCAAAGCGTATTGGAGAATTAACGACAATCGCAAAAAATCTCGGCATATTAAATTTTGCCGATTTAAGGAAACAAGAGCTGATATTAAAGATAGTTGAATATCAATCGCAGCTGCAATCAAACAAACACCGTGTTGAAGGAATTATCAAAAATGAAGGCATGCTTGAGGTTATGGCTGACGGATATGGCTTCTTACGTTCTACGGATTATAATTATTTGCCGTCGCCTGACGACATTTATGTATCGCCGTCGCAAATCAAGCGCTTCCTGCTTAGAACCGGCGACCATATTTCAGGGCAGGTAAGACCGCCAAAAGATGGCGAACGCTTTTATGCCTTGCTCAAGGTGGAAACGGTAAACTATTGCGATCCCGAAAAAATCAGAGAAAGAACCCTATTCGATAATCTCACTCCAATATATCCTGACGAACGGATTGTTTTAGAAAGCAATCCCAATGAATACTCAACTCGGATAGTAAACCTGTTAAGTCCTATTGGAAAGGGGCAGAGAGGGCTTATTGTTTCGCCTCCGAAATCAGGAAAAACAGTGCTATTGCAACAAATGGCAAATGCTATTGCGGCAAATCACCCTGAAATTAAGCTCATAGTGCTGCTTATAGACGAGCGCCCCGAAGAGGTTACCGATATGGAGCGCAACGTTAGGGCAGAGGTCATATCCTCGACTTTTGATGAGCCACCCGAAAGGCACGTGCAAGTGGCGGATATGGTTATCGAAAAGGCAAAAAGGCTTGTCGAAGCCAAGCAGGATGTTGTCATACTGTTAGATTCAATAACTCGACTTGCACGGGCGCATAACACCGTTGTGCCGCACTCGGGCAAAATACTGTCCGGCGGTGTAGATGCCCATGCCCTGCACAGACCAAAGCGTTTTCTTGGTGCTGCACGAAATATCGAAGAAGGAGGCTCGCTTACCATTATAGCCTCTGCGCTCATAGAGACAGGAAGCAGAATGGATGAGGTGATATTTGAAGAATTTAAGGGAACAGGAAACATGGAGCTTGTGCTTGACAGGAGACTGGCAGAAAGACGCTTCTTCCCTGCAATCGACCTTAACCGTTCGGGAACACGTCGGGAGGACCTACTGCTTGGTGCTGATGAAATTAATAAGCTGGTGATATTGCGTAAAGTTTTAAGCGATTTCCAGCCATACGATGCCATGGAATTTTTACTCGATAAAATGCGCGGAAAAAAAACCAACAGGGAATTTTTAAACACAATGAGCACATAATACGTAATAGAGTGTAGGTTAACATAGATTTTCTCCTTAGAAAAAATTAATTAAAAAACGACGAACAGCTGCCATACTTGACAGCTGTTTTTTTTTATGGTGAATTGTATCCAGCTGAATAATAACAGCCAGAAAATTATAATTATTCCGCCGCAAAACATATCACGAATAAAAAAAAAATCCAACAGCTGCCTGCACATTAATAACCAGCAGAAGATAATTCTGAACGATTATAACCAAAAAAAATAACCCTGCATAAATCTCGCCACAACCGCTGTATTCTTTAAAACTCTTGAATACCAACGCTTTCCGAGCATAATAAAAAATATTTTTTAACCATTGGCAAGATAATTTCAATAACCTGACTGTATACGGTTTGAATACGCAGTGAAATATACAAATCCTGTTTGGCATCTCACTTGCAGATAGGAGTAAAGTTTCATACTGATACAAATGAAATTATATACGGCAGAAAAATTATTTTCATCACTGCGAAAATAAAATTACATCAGGGAGAAAAATTATTTTCATCATTACGAAAATAAAATTATATCAGGAAGAAAATTTTGCCGCATATTGAACAAAAGAAAAATGGATAGGGGAGTGGGTAATACCATTTCCGGTGGAACATGGATGTTTCCTTTTTATAATTAATTTTTCAGTAGCTTACAGGAGGCAATATGCCATTTGCAGTTGGAGGCGGAGCAAGGATAAGAACCAATATCCCCGCAGAAAATGCTTACAACGCTTTAGATGAATCAAACAGAGATATATCGCTGCGCCAGTTGCGTTTGTCAACGGGAAAACGCATTAATAATGCAGGAGATGATGTTGCAGGTTATATTACTTCGCGTTCGCTGAAGGCGCGCAATGGGGCTCTGAAGGCAGCTTTAAATACAGTTGGCGATGGATTTAACATAACCAACATAAGCATGGATTCGTTTGACAATATTTATAATTTGGTTAATACCGTCAAGGATGCAACCTCTCAAGCTGCATCGGGAGCTATGGGGACTGATGAAAAGGTTGCTCTCGCCAAAGCCGCCTACCGTATGGTGCAGCAGATACAGACGGTTGTAGATTCCACCGTATTCGGAGGCAGACAGCTTTTGGACGGTTCGTATTCTGCCGACTTCTTTGTTGCAACCAATGCGGCACATAGTCTCCTTACAATTGAAATAGACCTGACAT
>JAVBOP010000227.1:0-12277 GCA_031550405.1 Kapaibacterium sp. (SeqCode) | reverse complement strand
GGGCTGTACTTCCATTTCCATATTGCTTGCTGCAATTATCGAATACTTTGTGCAGGGCGATATCAATTTTCGCTCTTTTCTTGTGGCTGCCACAGGTATGATATTCGTTGCGGCGCTGGTTGTTTTCACTCTTCCGCATATACTGCGAGCCGTTGGTATCAAATACTTGCCAAGCATTAATACCATTGCGTTGCGTGTTGGCGAGGCATATCCGGGCGTTAAGGATAAACTGGGAAATATATTGCAGCTTGTTTCCACCGCCGATACCGCTGTCGGCACCTCGCCAAGCCTTGTATTTGCTGAACTTGACAGCGTATACAGCGAGGTGAAAGATAAAAATTTTGATATTATTATCGACAGCAAAAAGAGGCGAAAATCTGCTATATTTTTCCTGTTATCTATCATGGCATTAATCGCAACTGTCAGTATTTCAACAGATATAGCCGGTGCACTGGAAAGATTAAAAAATTTTAATAAATCATACGTACCGCCTGCACCATTTGAGCTTAAGCTGATTACCGGACATGACAGTGTATTGCGCGGCTCGAAAGCCGTGATAATGTTGCAGGCAACGGGCGAAGCACCTGCGACCATTAAGCTGCATATCAAAGAAGAAAACCAGCAAGGCTATGATGAATTCAGACTTAAGCGAGATACTGGCAACACATACAGGTACGAGTTTGCAGCTCTGAAACAATCCATCTCATTTTATGGCGAGGCAGAATGGCTAACCTCCTCTATTCTAACGGAGACAGGCAATATAAAGGTGATAGACAAGCCGATGATACGCACTCTATCGGGGCGCATCACATATCCGGCATACACCCGGCTTGCGAGCAAGCCCATTGATGAGCAATCGGCGGATATATCGGCACTTGCCGGCTCTACGGCGGAATTTAATATCACTGCAAATAAAGACCTTAAGGCGGCGTATATCGTTTTTGAAAAATCGGCGCATATCCTGTCAGAACAGGATTCAACAGCTCCCGCTGCCGATACGTTCCATATACCGTTGCGTGCGGCTGGCAATAAGGCAAACGGCAATATGCGCATCGCTCAAAACGGGTATTACCACATAGTTTTGCAGGATAAGGATGGCGAGACTAATAATAATCCCATAAAATATTCAGTGGTGGCATTAAGCGACGGCGAGCCTATGATTTCGCTTATATTCCCAACAAGCGATGTGCAGCTCAACAAGCAGGCGATATTGCCCATCAAGGTTGCCATATCCGATGACTACGGCTTCTCATCGCTGAAGCTCTATTACCGCATAACGGCATCTAAATATGCCCAGCCCGAAGAGCGCTACCATGCTATTAACATACCTGTAGCTTCCAGCGAACTGGTTGCCGAGATACCATACGTGTGGGATTTGAATAAAATAGACGTAGTACCGGACGATGTGTATGAATTTTATCTTGAGGTTGCCGACAACGACCGTGTTTCTGGCCCCAAGACCGCCCGCACCAATGCACTTATGGTACGTCTGCCGTCTTTGGAGGAGGTATCGCAGGAAGCGGATATGACTCAGGAAAAGCTTGCCACCGAACTTAGCAAGGCACAAAAGGAAAGCGAGCAGATAAGGAAGGATATAGATAATTTCGAGCGGGAACTGCGTAAGAATCCTAAACAGGAGGAGTTAGACTGGAAGCAGCAAAAGCAGTTGCAGGATATATTGCAAAAACAGAGCGCCTTGAACCAAAAGATGGAGGATATGGGCGAACAGCTGCAGAAAGCATCGGAACAGCTCCAGCAGAACAATATGATATCGCAGGAGACAATGCAGAAGTATATGGAATTGCAGAAGCTTATGCAGGAGGTGCGGTCGCCGCAATTGGATAAACTGCGCAAAATGCGGGATGAAGCCATGAAGAATATGTCACCTGAAGATCTGCGCAAGGCAATGGAACAGGCGAAATTTGACGAGGAGCAGTTCAAAAAAAGTATAGAGCGGACTATGGATATATTGAAGCGCCTGCAGGCAGAGCAAAAGACTGATGCCCTGACCAAGCGGACAGAGGAATTGCAGCAGAAGCAAGATGAGCTTAACAGGCAGATGCAGAATGCAGATAAGGATAAGGCTGCCGACCTTGCCAAAAAGCAGGACCAGTTGAAGAGCGAGCTGGATAATATATCCAAAGACATGAAAGAGCTTAATGACCTGATGAAGGATATCGGCGCTGAGGAAATGCCTATGCAGCAAATGCAGGAGGCTATGGATGCTCTGGACAAGCAGGATATAGCGCAGGATATGCAGGAGGCAAGTAAGGATATGAAATCAGGTGATAAGAGCAAGGCAGACAAGTCGCAAAAAAGTGCCAGCAAGAAATTGGATAAAGCTGCTCAGAAGATGCAGCAAATGAAGCAGGAGATGCAGAACAGGAACTCGAAAGAAGTCATTCGCAAAATGCAAAAGGCTATCGATGATATGCTGCAAATTTCCAATAAGCAGGAGAGTGTCAAGAACAAAACGCAGCAATCCGACTATAACTCTACCAAAATACCGGAATATGCCGAGCAGCAGGCTGACCTGTTCGATGACCTGTACAACGTTGCCAATGAGTTAAGCGAGGTAGGCAAGAAAAGCTTTGCAGTGTCTCAGGATATGGCATCAGAGATAGGCAATTCATTATCGCAGATGCGTATGGCTATGGATATGATGACCGAGCGGCGCATGAACAATGCGGTTAATGCTCAAATGAAGTCCATGCAATCTATAAATAATGCCTTGCAGCAGATGCAGCAATCTTTGTCAGACCTCCAGCAGGGCGGCAACGGCAGCTGCAATAACCCTGGAGGCAGCAATCCTGGGGGACAAGGGCAAGGTGGTATGAGTTCTGGCTCTAGCGGCTTTCAGCAGCGTCTGCAACAAATGCTTGCCGAGCAGCAGATGCTCAATAATTCAACCGGTCAGATGGCGGGCAACCAGTCTGGCGAAGGTCAGGGTGGTATGTCGCAGGAGCAGCGGGCAGGCATGAAGCGGCTGGCAGACAAGCAGGGTGAAATGCAAAAAACGGCTGAAGACCTTGCCAAAGAGCAAAAGGAATTGGGCGGCAGTTCGCAGGATAGAGCTAATGCCAGGAAGCTGTCGAATGAATTGAGCAAGCTGGCAGAGGAGATGAAAGAGATAACAACGGAAATGCGGAGCGGCAGCATAACGCCCGAAACCATGCAGCGTCAGGAGCGCATTCTTTCTCGCCTGCTCGACGCCACTAAGTCTATAAATGAGAGAGACTTCGAGAAAAAGCGAGAGTCAAATACAGGCAAAGATATTAATCGCAAATCGCCATCAGGCATTGATATGAGCACGCAAGAAGGCAAAGCTAAGGCTATGCAAGAGCTTATGCAATCCATAAAGCAGGGCTATACAAAGGATTACGAGCAAATAATCCGCAAATATTTTGAAATCATCCAAAAAGAATACTGATATCTTTTAAACCGCAACTAAATGTTTTTGATTTATTCGTAAAAATAATCTATATTTGTACTCTTATTGATTAAAAATAGGAAGGAAAGGTGCAGGAGTGGTTTAACTGGCACGCCTGGAAAGCGTGTGTATCTTAACGGGTACCGAGGGTTCGAATCCCTCTCTTTCCGCGAACCGCGAATAAGTTCTGGCAGAACACAGGCAAAATCAGGCAATCCCCGTAAAATTAAAAGTTTTATGGGGATTTTTCTTTGTCGGGGTGTCGGGTACAAAAGCCAATAAAATGCCAAAAATGGACAGAGTTCCATTGTTAATTCGTAATCTATTCCAGTGAAACTAAAAATAAAAATAGGTTACGATTTGTCCGAAATTGGCAGCCTGCATGTACTTAATGTTTAACACGTTGCAAGTAATACCATTTGCTAATATAAATTTATAGCATAATTGTATGAACATATTGAAGCGACCTCCTCTCTTGCCAATGAGTTCAGCAATTATTTGATGAAAAATAACGAACACAGGCATATCATTTATAGTGTTGAATAATTCTGCATTTATGAATATATTTTAATAATTATTACTATTTTTCTGATATTGTTCCTACAATTAGAGCATAATATCAGAAAAACCGCAAAATTTATCAGAGTCAGTCCTATATAAGCATTTGATATATAGTAACTTATCATTGTTAAAGATAATTATGAAAAAACAGCCTCTTTTTTTTCATTAAGCCATTTTTTCTTATATTTGTAACATTTTGTTTTTAAAGGTGAAATTTTTTATGTCATATATATTTTGGATTGTTGCACTTCTGTCGCTGCTTTATATCGTTGCAAATATAGGGGTTGATAAAAAATTGAAATTTGAAATGCAATTGAAAAAATTGGTTCCAAAAATTTATTATGCCATCTTTACTATAACGTTATGCACCTTTTCCATACATTTATTTAAGCTGTTAATCGATGATTTTTCAATAGCTTACGTAGACAAATAGTCCACGATAAACCAACCTCTGCTGTATAAAATAGCTGCAACTTGTTCGGGCGAAGGCGGTGCTTTCGTTTTATGGCTGACAGCTGCTACGGTTGTTGGATTGTTTCTAATCAAAACTGTAAGTTATAGCAAGTATAAATACATAGCTTCTGCTATTTTCGGTTTTTTGCCGTTAATATTATCAATTATTCTAATTTTTATAGCTCCGTTTGAAAGCACATTGAGTAAATTTCCCGAATTAAATTCCATACCGAAAGACGGCTTGGGATTGAATCCAATTTTGCAAAGCCCATATAATTTATTGCACCCACCGCTTATTTTCATCAGCTTTTCCATACTTTATGTGCCATTCGTGTTGTCGCTTTCAAGTCTGCTAAAGCGCCAGTATTTTGAATGGCAAAAATCTGCAATTACCTATAATTCCATTGCCTTATGTGTTTTTTCCGTTGCTTTAATATTTGGTTCAGTTTGGGCTTACAATTCATTTGGCTGGGGTGGATTTTGGGGCTGGGATCCAATAGAAAATGCTGCATTAATACCATTCATTTTTTCGATAATTCTTTTGCATTGTTTGGTAATATATAGAAAAACAAATGGGTTAATAAAGACAACTTATATTTTTTCTTTGCTGACATTTCCATTTATTAATTTTTGTTCATTTTTAGCGAGAAGCGGCAAAAACAACTTCGCATCGATGCACACTTATGCGCAATCCGGGGAAAATACATATTATATCTTATTTGCAGTCTTTGTGTTTGCAATCGCTTTGTGCTTTGTACTTGTGTCGCTGCGTTCCAAAGAAATAAACAAGCTCGGCGGCAGGCTCCATTTCAATTTTTTATCCCGGGAAATGTTCATAACATTGGGCTGTTTAATGCTTTTTGCAATAATTTTTGTTTTATTAATCGGCACTTGTTTTCCATTTTTTGCGCCATTTTTGAATAAAACAGATGTCTCTATAACTTCTGATTTTTACTTGGCTTGGGTTATTCCACCTGCAATAATTTATTTCACTTTACTTGCTGTTTCCATGTTTTTGAACTGGAAGGAAAATGATTTCAACAAAATTGCCAATCGTATCATTCCAACTTTTGCGTTGTCGCTTTTGATAATGATTTTTGGATTTTATAACGCCATAAACAGGATTGAATATCTTTTGCTGGTTTTTGCCTGTAGCTTTACGATTTTGTCGCATATCGAGGTAATTGTCAGAAATTACAATAAGATACACATTTATCCTTCCTGTTTGACGCATATTGGAATTGCCATGTTTATTTTTGCTTCCATGCTTTGTGGAAATTTTGAGCAATCTAAAATTATTACTTTGGAATCGGACAAAACAGTGAAATTATTTGATAATTACAGTGCAAAGTTTATTTATTTTGAGAAGCAAATATTTAATTCGCATTCAAATATAGTCGCAAAAATCGAGGTATATGATTCCAACAAAACATATACTTTTTCGCCATCTTTTTCATATAAAAATAATGAAAAAAAATTCATAATGCCGCTTCTTTTACCGAGCGTCCAGCATGACGGCACGAATGATATTTACATCTCTCCGCTATTTCATTCTGTCGATACTCAAATGGAGTATAATATTTTGATTCAGAATGAAAAGCGCAGCGCTAAAATAGATAAAAATATATTCATAAAATTACTTAATATAAATAAAAATAATGCGATTATAGAAATTGACAATTTGCAACAAAAAGATACAATGTCTTTGACTTTGGAATTGAAAAATGAAAAAAAAGATAATTATTTGTGGTATAATTTGCCGAATAGCAACTACCAAATTGCGCTGACGGAGTTTTTTGCGAAAGAAAATAATGAAGAAAACAAGGTTATTGTGATTTATAAGGAAGTGGATTCAAATCTGCCTGAGCCAATAGAAATCGTTAAAATTGAATTTTCAACTAAACCTTATATGTTCTTTGTTTGGTTGGGGTTATCTATTTTTGTATTTGGTCTTTTTCTAAATTGTTTACTTCCTTTTCATCACAAAAATTATTAATTTTTATTCATAAATATACAGATTATGCAAAATGATTGATGTTATTATTATTTCGTACAATTCACGGCAGTTAACGGCAAACTGTATAGATTCTATTCTCAAATCGTCTGTTTCAAATAAAATAAATATTATCGTTGTTGATAACAATTCAAAAGATGATACCGTAAATTATATTCATAATAATTATGAATATATAATGGTTATAGCGAATAATGAAAATTTGGGCTATGCAAAAGCTGTTAATATTGGCATGAAAAATTCAAAGTCAGAATATGTAATTATATCTAACAATGATATTATTTATTTTGAAGATACGATTGAATTATTGTATAATTTTATCAAAACAAAGAAAAATTGTGCTGTTGTTGCTCCGCAGCAATTTTACCCTAATGGGCTTTGGCAGGCCAGTTATAATGATTTTCCAGGATTAAGGTTAGGGATAAAATATTTTTTACTTATAATTCCAATAAATCATTTGATCAATAAATATTTTTACAAATTAAACAGCAAACGCAAGCCAAAATGTGTTGAATATGCAGATGGCGCAGTGTTGTGCATGCGAAGAAGTGTATTTAATGAAATTGCTGGTTTTGATGAAGATTATTTTTTTTATGCAGAAGAAGCTGATTTTTGTAAGCGCTTAAAAAATAATAATCATAGCGTATTTATTTATCCAGATGCCAAAGTATATCACATACGTGGAGGAAGTGATGCTGAAATGGCAATTTCCTTTGAGAAACAGAAATTGCTGGTTAATTCCAAATTACTTTTTTCTAAGAAACACAATTCAAAAAACGAAACAAATGCATATATTTTTTTCGAGAAGATACATCATGAAATCATGCTAATAGCATACAAAATAAGTGGTTTAATTTCAAGGAACAAACGAAATGACAATAAAATAAATTACTACACAATTATGAATGATATATGGAAAGATGTGAAAAAATTGTAACTTAAGAACAGTTTTCAATTTATTTTTCAATTGAATATTATATGCAAACAATAATTTTATCTATCGAATATGATGGAACTAACTATGCAGGCTGGCAAATCCAGCCCAACGTACGAACTGTTCAACAAGAAATAATAAATTCTTTATTTAAAATATCGAAAAACCATTGCAATCTTATTGGTGCGGGGCGAACCGACGCTGGTGTTCATGCGGCAAGTCAAATGGCACATTTTGTTTGCAAAGAATTCCCAATTCCTGAACGTAAAATAGCGCTTGCCATAAATTCAAAATTATCTAAAGATGTTTTTATTAAAAATGCTTGGATTGTAAACGAACCTTTTCATTCCAGATATGACGCTATAGCACGAGAATACAAGTATCGCATTTCCGGTAAGTATGATGTATTTAAAAGATTTAATACATATTATGTTCCATACAAAATTAATTTAAATTCATTAAACAGCTCTGCCGATATATTCTTAGGAAAGCATGATTTCAGTACTTTTTCCAAATTACATTCGAATGTTGATAACTATATTTGCCATGTTGAAAAATGTGAATGGCAAAAATTGGATGAGTATGAATATGAATTAACAATAAAAGCTAACCGCTTTTTATATGGCATGGTTAGAGCGATTGCAGGAATAATGTTGGATGTGGCAAGAGGCAAAAAAAATATTGATGAAGTTAAGAATGCGTTGCTGCTGCAAAATAGAAGTCTTGCCTCGCCATTAGCCGCTGCACACGGCTTAACGTTGAATAAAATATATTATCCACCAAAATTTGATTTTATATTTAAAAAAATGGAGGAAGATTAATGCAAGCATTCCGAGCAAAAAATGCCCGGAATGTTGTTCTGAGAATTAACCTAAATATGCTCGCAATGCCTTGCTGCGAGATGTATGCCGCAGGCGTCGGATGGCTTTCTCTTTGATTTGGCGTACACGTTCTCGAGTTAAATTAAATTTTTCGCCTATTTCCTCAAGCGTCAAAATATTCCCATCAAGCCCAAAATATAATTTAATAACCTCTGCTTCACGAGACGATAAAGTTCCTAGAACCTGATTTACCTCTATTTTTAGCGATTCATGGATGAGTTCCGAATCCGGTGGCGGCTGCATTTCATTTGGTAAAACATCAAGCAGCCTGTTGTCCTCGCCTTGCACAAAAGGTGCATCTACGGATAAATGGCGACCCGAAATTTTTATAGTGTCGGCTATTTCGATCGCCGTCATATTAAGTTGCTCTGCAAGCTCTGAAACGGTTGGCTCTCTTTCAAATTCCTGCTCAAGGCGGCTAAATTCTTTGCCAATTTTGTTTAACGCTCCAACCCTGTTCAAAGGCAACCGCACAATTCGAGATTGCTCTGCAAGAGCCTGCAAAATAGATTGTCTAATCCACCAAACAGCGTAGGAAATGAACTTAAAACCTCTCGTTTCATCAAACCGCTTCGCCGCTTTTATAAGCCCAAGATTGCCTTCGTTTATTAAATCTCCAAGCGTAAGCCCTTGATTTTGGTATTGCTTAGCGACAGAAACTACAAAACGTAAATTTGATTTAACTAACCGCTCAAGAGCTACATTTCCATCCTGCCCGCCATTTTTTATTCTTTTAGCAAGCTCTATTTCGTTTTCAGGAGAAAGCAGCTCAACTTTGCCAATTTCTTGCAAATATTTATCAAGAGACTGGCTTTCTCTGTTTGTATATTGCTTTGTTATGCGCATTATTTTATAGTTAATATCATTAAAAACTTATCACGAACCATATTAAAACGAAGCAAAATTGTGGATATTGTAATTAGAATTGAAAAAAACATGAAATAAAGAAACAGTTGAAAAAAGTAAAAAAAAACAGAGTATTCAACAATATTTTAAATTTTAATTTTATTTGGATTTTAGAATAAAAAATATTAAATTGGAACTGATAGCAAGCCTTATCCATTAAATAAACAGGTTATTTATGTCGAAAATCAAACTGATTGTGGTAAAATCTGATTTAGGTGGTCGAAAGCCCGGAGCCAGCCTTGGAATAGATGCAATTAGGATGGCGTCTTACAAAACTGCCAAAAATTTTGAATATTTTCGGCGGTTTGATGGAAATAATTATGAAAAAATAGAAGCAAATAATTTATTATTTAATTATCCTAATAAATATCCCGATTGTAAAAAGATAGAAGAATTGATAGTTATCTTTGAGAAAATTTCAGATACAGTCTCTAAGACTCTTGAAAATAACAGCTTCCCGATAATTATTGCAGGCGATCACAGTACTGCAGGCGGAACAATTTCAGGAATAAAACAGGCATTTCCTCACAAAAAATTGGGGGTAATTTGGATTGATGCTCATGCCGATGTCCACACACCTTATACCTCGGATTCGGGGAACATGCACGGAATGCCGCTTGGCACGGTAATAGATGACAATAATATTGAGTGCCAATTCAAAGAACTTGACGCGGAAACAGCAAAATTGTGGGAAAGAATAAAAAATGTCGGCGGCATGAAAAAGAAAATCAGTTTGTCCGATTTGGTTTACATTGGATTGCGAAGTTATGAAATTGCTGAAGATAGCCTGATAAAAAAATATAAAACAAAAGTTATTCGAACTATCGATTTGCGAATATTTGGAGCTAAAGAAGCGGCACATCAAGCAATGCAACATCTTGACCATTGCGATATAATTTACGTTTCTTTCGATGTGGACAGCATGGATCCAGCAGTTTCTGTTGGCACGGGCACGCCTGTTGAAGGAGGTCTTTTTTCCAGCGAAGCTGAGGAATTGTTAAAGACTTTGGCAAGTTTTGAAAAAGTTAAGTGTATTGAAATATCAGAAGTTAACCCAATTTTAGATACAAATAACAAAATGGCAGAAGTTGCATTTAACATCCTAAAATCCATTTGCAAAAACATTGATATCCGCGAAGAATAAAAAACACTTACAAAATCGTATTGTGCAAAATAACGGTTTCGAATATGGAGCGACAGCCGTCTAATTATGTATAGCCGTTGAAATCTCGCAGGATATTTTACGCGGACACAACACCAAACTTCATCTGGCTACCGTAAGTAACCAATACATCACCTGCAAATCACATTCCATATTCCATCATTTTGATTCGCCAATAATTTTTGTAATATTATTGCAAACCCAAACAATTCAAACACGTGTCATTTCATTCTAATGGCGAATTTCCTTGCAATTGCTTTATCATATAAACAGATAGCAAAAATAAGATATTATTAATATTATACGTAGTTTTATTAATATTTATTCATAAATATGTACTATGCCAAAAATTGATTTTATAGGCGCATTTGTTATAAACTACTTGCAATCTCCTGTTTTTTGTATAACGGTATCCTTTTGCCAAAGATTTTTTTTGCCAGATTGCTTAAGTCCAAGCAATTCGAAATTATAACCGCAGCCACCAATAAACGATGCTTTTGTTTGCCTGCAGGTTGGGAAAAAAGTGTAATCACTGTTAATCAAGAAAGCAGTTTGGACCCAAGGAACAAATACGGTATTGAACAATCCCAATTCAATTCTTGGGAAACCAATTCCATAATTAACTGCAATCGCTGAAGATGCGCCTATTTCAGATTTATTATTTTTGATAGTATAATTTCCAATTTTTCCATTAATATCAACTTTTGTCCCATTATAGTTAATTCCTGTTTCAGAATCATATTTGAAATTCATTGATGATTGCGCTGAGCCTTCAAGCGGAACAACTGCATTTATTACAATTTGCACTTTAAGTCTTAAAAACGTGGGAATTGGTCCGACCATATATGGATATTGAATTAATATAAAAGGCAACTCTATATCAAGTGCATCATTTCCAGAGCCAGCCACAGTTAGAGAAAGCGTCAAATCGCCTTTCAGATTCTTGTTGCTGTTTGAAAAATTTGTTAGCGTAGAATTATTGTAAGCTATAGTATTAGAAGAGCTAAAAGCAGAAATTGTACCTTCAGCTGCAAACTTTCCTTTGATTTTTCCAGCAATTTCTTTTGAAACCTCCAATTTCACATAAGCAGATGATTTATTCATAATCATTGAAATATTATAAGTATATCCATTGCTTTCAAATTCAAAATTCAATGTATCGCCCGACTGCAATGTAGGCAGATATTGCTTGCCTTCATGCTGAATTTGGACTTGATTTTCCTTCCTAAAATCACAATAAGTTGTCCATTGAATTGTTCCATCCTGAATAGCTTCATTCAATGTTGCATCGTCCGTTTCCACAATAATTTCATTTCCTGAATGGTTAATTTTAGTAACTTTTCTCAACGCAACACCATGAATAAGTAAAATATTGTTTAACTGTATTTCGTTTGCCTTTATGCTTGTTTTATTGAACTTATAAACATGCGCCACTGTATCCATTGATACAATGTCATTGATTTCAGTTGAATCGAAATAAACGGTTTGCTTTGTGAAAGTTACATCGAAAGAGCCTTCTGATTTTTCTGAAATATTTTCATCAGGCTCATTAGGATTGTCATTTTGAGGACAAGCGGTTAAAAAAAGTAAAACAGTTATTAATAGTAAATAGCGTAAATTTGATAATCTCATTTTCATCTCGAAATTTAATTTAATAAAAAAATGTTAAGTAATGTTGTGCTACTATCTTATCAACATTATGGTTTGAATTTATGCAAGTATAAATATAAGCAAATTTTTCATCATAATTTGCCAACGATAGATGGTTTATGAAAAAAAAATCATAAATATCTTGTTTTAATTTTGGCACGCAAGAGTTGCTTATACCGTGCGTTTATTGCTTAAATGGTCTTAGTGTAAAATAATCTTTTCCAATGATAACAGTTGAGCGCACGAACATCGTCGAATCAACTTCGCATGTAATCAGCGAGTCGCT
>JAVBOP010000124.1:0-12987 GCA_031550405.1 Kapaibacterium sp. (SeqCode) | reverse complement strand
AAAAATGTATTATATTAATATTTGAATAATTACTGCTACAAAAGAAAATGGAGATATTATGAAGACAACAAAAATTTTGAAATGGCTGCCGATGCTGGCGGCTATATTTGGGCTGTGTATTGCTACCGTGGGATGCACGGACGGCGACAATGGAGGCAATAGTCCGACAACAATGAAACTAACTGGCACAAAATGGAAGCTGGTAAAGCTGACGAACACAAAGACAGGCGTCGAAAAGCCCATATATGTGGGCGACGATATATGCACAAAATTCGTTCCAACAATGGATTTTGAAACGAATACAACAGGAATGTTGCAAATAGCAAGTAAGCCGCTGATTCCCATCGACTTAACTGATTCTATGCGATGGTTTCAGCATTTCACTCAAGAAGGAGGTTATGATAACATAGGGCTTTATATGATAGGTTTTCCTAAGCGTTCCCTTGCAAATATCGTTTCCAATAGCCATCCTGTCGGTTATAAGGTTGAGGATAATTTATTAAAATTTTATTATTATGATGATGGTTTCTTTTATTTTGACACAAATTGTGTAATAACCCAAATGCTCACTTGTGGCGGACCTTTCAGCACAGATGAAAATGAGCTTCTCACAGATTCCAATTGGTATAACTGTGCAGTTTTTGAGGAGGTTAAATAATGAAAACTATAGTAAAATGTATTATGCTGTCATTTATGTTTATGCTTTATAATAACTTACAGGCACAAGCCAGTTTGGTGAGCTTGAGTAGCAAACCACAGGCAGCTGCAATTTAACTTATATGTAACATTTTAGGTGGGAAGTGCAGCGCTATAATAAGCAGGGCTTGACACTTGGCTATAACGAAAACTTATATCCATTCTTCTTTGATTATGTCGCCCTGAATACCCACAACTACAACCTTTACAGGAATTTTTCTATCTGCTTCAGCAAGAGCCTGCATGGCAATATTCAATAGCTTGGTGCAACATGGCACTTCCATTATCACAACCGTAAGCGTGTTTATAAATGAATTATTTATCATTATTCTAAGCTTGTCTATGTATGATTGAATGTTGCTGTCCAATTTAGGACATGCAATAGCTAAGGCTTTGTTTGCCAAGAACTTACGATGAAAATCGCCAAAACTGTAAGCAACACAATCAGCCGCAAGCACTACATCTGCGTTTTTGAAATACCCTGCTTCTGGATTCAACAAGTGCATCTGCACGGGCCACTGCCTTAGTTGCGATTTATTATTAAAATTTTGTTCAGTTGAAACGGTATCAACATTGGCTTTAAATGATATTTCACGTCCACCCGGACAGCCATGATGAATATGATTATTTGCTGCTTTGCCAGTATTGAGTTGCGAAAAATCAATATCTATGTTTTTACTTTTCAAATAGTTAATAGCCTGAGCCAATATTTCAGTCTCATTATGCTCTTTGAGGTGCTTTAAATGAGCTAATATCGTGCTTTTGCCTTGTGGAATCATGCGTTCTATAACCGCAATTTCATCGTACGGCTCAGCTTCACGCTCTTCTATTGTTATTGCCCGCATAGGACACTCGGAAAGGCAAGCACCTAAGCCATCGCAAAATAACTCACTTATCAAACGCGCTTTGCTGTCTATGATTTGCAATGCACCTTCATGGCAACCAGTAACACAAATGCCGCAGCCATTGCAAAGTTTTTCGTCAATTTTTATTATGCTTCTTAACATTTTTTTCTCCGTTGAATTGTTTAACACTACAAAAATAGGAGCTATATATTTATAAAACTGTACCATTTGTTACACTTGTGCTTTATGTTTGGTCATTAATGAAATAACTTTTAATGCCAAATAGCAGGAATTATGAGAACAGTATCACTTATTCAGAACAAAATTATGTAATGTTTTAGCAGAACTATTGTTAGCGGTAGATTAATGGAACTAAAGTGCAATATGATGTTAAATACCAATCATCCAATGCTTTAAATAAAGCCGACACATCATTTTCTATGGACAAAATCAAAAAAATATTATTGCCCCAAAAGCGTCTTATTTTATTAGGGTATACAGGATACCAACGAAATATAAATTATTTTTAATTTTTACAATTATACAAATGAATATAATAGCTTTTAACTGCAACCATAATAAAAGTATAAACGTACCTGATAAAATTTTTTCTGCTTTTTTGCGGGGTATGGCGAAAACGAATGCAAATATTTCTTGTTATGATTTGCTTGATTTGGAAATAAAGCCATGCCTTGCATGTACAAATAACATAGGTTTCGTGCCCAATCTTACTTGCCAGCAGGATGATTCCATGCAACAACTGTATCCTTTGCTCAAGAACTCGGAAATCTGGGTATTTGCAGCACCTGCTTATAAATCATACGCGAGCGCTTCTTTTAGAAATTTGCTTGACAGATTGGAGCCGATTTTTCATACGCCTGAAGATTTTGGAGCCGAACCCGACGATATTTTTTATCGAAGCAATGCAACGCCAGGAAAATTGGTTTTGCTTTCAGCCACAGAGCAAGAGGCTTCTGAGTTCAAATTTGTTGTTGAGCAGATGCGAATGATTGCAGATATATTTGGTAAAAAATTTCTTACTCCAATTTTAAGAGACAATATTGGTATTATGAATTTTCTCGAAGAGATAGGAAACGAGCAAACGGATATTTACAGTGCTCTGGAGGAAGCAGGAATGCAAGCTGTTTATAATGACGATTTTGACGGTAATATTATCAACGTCATTTCAAAAGATCTATTTCAAAAAGATTCATTTTTAAAAAAAGTGGCACACTCCCCTGAAGAAATTTTATTGTAAATATTGTAAATTGGGCTGGATGGCAGACAGTGAAAAAAAAGGGTAAATATTTGAATGGCTGAAATAGAACTGTCGGATGGCGGTAGTCTTCGCAGGAATTGATAACTTTAGAGTTGTGCCTTCAGCGCAAGCCATTCGCCAATAGATCAATACCGTCTCTACAACAATAGATAAAGTAATAGTTAAGGAATTAGTTGCGAAAAAATAGTGAGAGTTATGGGTATGCATAAAAGAGAGCGGAGGAAATATCTTCGCTTTTTTTTTGCATATTGTTTATGATTAACGGACTCGTAGATTTATGAATATTTTTTCATTTTTTGTTTGCAAACTTCCTTGTTTTCAGCAGATAGATTCAGAAAATATGATCAATAATACCTGATTTTTTACCTTTGATTTTACTTTATCTTTCCTCACTCTACTGTGCGTTCGGTTATGATGCCGTATTGCTCTATTTTGTATCGCAAGCGAGCTCGCGTTGTGTCGAGCAGTTTTGTTGCTTGTACCTGATTACCATTTGTCAGTTTAAGTGTCTGTATTATCAAATCTTTAACAACATCTTCCATTTTTGCTCCATTGCGCGAAATCTGCAAATAATGCCCTCTATCTGGAATTTCAATGGAAGTGGATTTGCCTTGAACTTGCACTATCGACGTGCTTTTTAAAAAACTTAGCTCTACTTTCGTGATAATATCCGACCCTTCATGCAGCAAAACTACGCGCTCTATCACATTCCGCAGCTCGCGAATATTGCCCTTCCAATTATGGTGCAAAATCAAATCGGCAGCGTCAGGTGCAAATCCCTTGATGTTCCGCCCAAATTTTTTATTAAATTCATTAACGAATGCGGTGGCAAGAGTTAGAATGTCAGCCCCACGTTCACGAAGCGGAGGCAGCAAAATATTGGCAACATTCAGGCGGTAATAAAGGTCTTCACGGAATAAGCCTTCTTCGACCAAACGCTCTAAGTCCTTGTTTGTAGCGGCAATTACACGAACATCAATTGCAACTTCCTTTTGTCCGCCAAGCCTGTAAAATTTTCGTTCCTGCAACACACGCAACAGCTTGACCTGCAGCTCCATGCTCAATTCTGCAATTTCATCAAGCATTATCGTACCGTGCTGCGCTTGCTCGAATTTGCCTTGTTTTATCTTGTCAGTTGCACCTGTGAATGCGCCTTTTTCATGCCCAAACAGCTCATTTTCAGCCAAATCTTTTGGAATTGCGCCGCAATTAATCGTAATGAAAGGACCTTTTGCGCGAGGCGAATTGTTGTGAATAAAATGCGCCATAAGCTCCTTTCCAGTGCCAGATTCGCCCGTAATCAGTACCGTTGTGTCCTCCGCAGAAGCAATTATCCGAGCCATATTCAAAGCTCTCGCCATTCCATCGTCACTTCCAATAATTTCGCTTGGTTGCTCAACTTTCAATTTTTCATTGGCAATTTCCACATGACGCCGCATTGTTGCGTTATGCAAAGCCCGTTCTATAGATATCTCTAACTGCTCTAAATCTAATGGCTTTACGATAAAATCTTCTGCGCCGAGTTTCATAGCGCGAACAGCCATTTTTATGTCCGAAAAAGCCGTCATAATAATAACAGGCATTGTCCAGCCTTCTTTTCGTAGCTGCTCCAATATTTCAAGCCCGTTATGATGCCCGAGAAAAATATCCAAAAGCATCAAATCCGGATTTACCAGATGCAGCTTGTCCAACCCCTCCTTAGCATCTGTAAATGTCTCTACTCTTTCATACTTAGAGCTGATAATGGTTTTTACCGTTTGGTTAATCAGCGGATCATCTTCAATAACAACAATGCTATAATTATTTTTCACTTTATTCTTAATTTATGTTAATTTCGTAATATTCTTATTATTCTTATACTTATGCGATAATTATGAATTTTTATTCACAATTGTTGGTAAATGTATATTTGATTACAATTTACAAAAGCATACAAATATACAAAAAAAAGAATGATATTGAAATACACTATCAATTTACCTTCCATGCGTTTTTTTTTCAAATGGTTTAACTTTTTTTGCGCAGTGGTGGCAAAAAGTGCGATTTTGGAGAAATTGACAGATTTTGGTGCAAAAAAATATAAACCAAGCAAGATTCCTTTTGTCAAATGAAGATAAAGACGTATTTTAACACCAAAATTAATACTTTTACTTTAAAGGTAGGCACTTGGAGTTAAAAACGGATTCCGAACTGATTCAAGAATATATTCTTAATAAAAGCGAAAAAGCAGCTTTTGAAATTGTTAATCGATACAAAAATTTTGTTTTTGCAACCGCACTGCGATATTCCGGTTCTTATGATGACGCAGATGATATATCGCAGGAAGTGTTTATGCGGGTTTTTAGCAATTTGCATAAATTTCAAGAGAAAAGCGCATTGCGCACGTGGCTGTACCGCATTACGATAAATACTTATTTAAATTCGCATAATAAGCGAAATATAAATAACGTGCTTATGCGAGACAATAATATTAATTTGGATGATTATAGAAACAATCTGACAACGCCGGATCAGGATTTGGAGTATAAGGAAATTAATGAACATTTCATGCGAGCGCTGCTGACCTTACCAAAGAGGCAGCGAGAAGTTTTTGCGTTGCGCTTTTTTGATAAGATGAAATATGATGAAATGTCAGAGTTGCTTGGTTTAACGGTTGGCGGGCTGAAAGCGAATTATTATCACGCTATTCGCAAGATTATCAAGCTAATGAAAAATGATATATAATATAAAAAGGCTAAATTAAAATATTAAATGAAAGAAAAAATTTCGCGCAAAGAAATAGAGGCTTTGCTGCCAGATTATGTTTTTAATAATCTTGGTGAAAATGAAAAAACAAAATTTGAAACGGCAATAATCGAATATCCGGATTTGGAACAGGAAGTTGAAGATGGCAGAGAATTGTTTAATAGAATTGAGCAAATGGATTTCGACAGAATATTGCGAAAACATACAGATTATTTGCCCGAAAAAGTGGTCGAACGCCTGCAAAACCGCAACATTCCGATATATGAATTACAAAAGAAAAAAGGGAAATGGATATTGCCCGCAGGGATTGCCGCCGCCGCAATATTATTATTATTCGTATTTACCAATAGAACAGAGAATAATGAAAAAAAATTCATAAATGGCATGGAAAATTCCGCAAGTACCATTATTCAGAGTGAGTTATGCACTTTTTCCGAACTTGAAATGTTTATGCTGTCTAATGAATTGGATAATGATGAATATTTTGAAAATGAAGGTTCAAGCTATCTTTTAAGGGATTACTTTGCGGACAATCAAATGCAAAACAACTATGAAAGCGAAATAGATGAAATTTTTTATTCCACAGTAGAACCGAATTATACGGAATATTTTGAAAATTCCGCAGCAATTTCAGGGAGTTATGATATTAATCAGCGAATAGTTATTGACAATTTCGCTTATATAAATGAAAACGATTTTCAAACTATAATGGAGAATTTAAACAATGCAACGAATTAAGTTTGCTCTATTTTTCACACTTTTTATTGTGATTTTTTCTACGAACTCACAAGATATGTATTCACAGCGCAAAGGCAAAGCGCCCAAGTCCAAAGAACGCATAGAGATGGTGAAAAAAATGAAAATGCTGGAAGCTTTGAATTTATCTGAAGATGAAGCGGATAAGTTTTTGGCAAAATATACTGCTTATGAAAAGAAAATTGATGATAAATTTGAGGCAATGAAAGTGGCTACAAATGACCTAAGGCAATCAATTGACAAGCAGTTACCCGATATTAAGGCAAAGTCTGACAAGATTATAACCTTGCAAGATGAGCTGAATGCTACAATAACCGAAAAGCAAAAAGATATGCGAAACGCATTAAATGACGTGGCTTACGCAAAGTACATTTTATTTGAACATACTTTCTTCCGCAATCTCAATAATGCTTTAATTGAGTGCCGAGGCAAAGGTAGAGACAAAGACAGAAGATAAAAATCTGGCAATCAGACCCAATCATAAATTTATTGCCCGTTATAAGTATCAAATATATCGGGCTTTTTTTTGCTGATATATTTTATGAAAAATTATTCATAAAACTTTCCATACTGTGTGGAAAAGTGAAAAAAATATCGCTTTTTTTTGTATATTTGTAATCTATAAAATAATGGATATATCTAATAAATTATAGCTAAAAATGACAGTAAAAGAAAATTTAACACAAACAAAAGAAGCAATGAACAAAGCTTTGGAGCATTGCAAATCACAGATTTCCAAGGTTCGCACAGGCAGAGCAACGGCTTCGTTGCTTGATGGCGTTCGTGTGGACTATTATGGTACCCCTACCCCAATCAGCCAAATTGCTGGTATTTCTACTCCTGATGCCCGCACTATCGTTGTGCAGCCGTTTGATAGAACCACTCTTTCGGCTATTGACAAGGCTATTCAGGTTGCTGCCCTTGGATTTAATCCGCAAAATGATGGCACAATATTGCGTATTCCTGTGCCACCGCTGACGGAAGAACGTCGCAAAGAATTTGTTAAAATGTGCAAAAAACATGCAGAGGATGGAAAAATAGCGATAAGAAACATCAGGCGCGACCAGATTGAGACGTTGAAAAAGGCTGAAAAGAATAAGGAGTTTGCAGAGGATGAGCGCAAAAAAGGCGAGGACGAAATCCAAAAACTCACCGATAATTTTATTAAGGATATTGACAATTTGCTGGCAGTCAAAGAAAAAGATTTGATGGAAAATTAATTATAATTCATTTAATTGCCTCGCTGCATTCCCCAATAGCGAGGCTTTTTTTTGGTAAAAATACATAAAGCAATAGCACAGGCTCTGCCCTACCATGTTATGCCCAAAATATAGCCTAAGCCTTTAATTATTGATATTAAAGTAGTTACACTCAGACTTATCGATGTATACAAGCCACGCCGCTTTAGCTCTTGGTTTTTTAATAAAGAATTTATCGAACCTGTGTAACCTACCTCAAAACTTGTGGCACCGCCATTGGCGGTGCCATTTATACTCATTATCCAGCCAATGCCTATATTATAATTAAATCTATATTTTTCATATCCATGGTACGCTTCTTCATAAAAAGCATCTTCCTTAATTTTGCCATCAATATACCTGAAATAATCATTCGGCGAAAGAATGTAATTATATCTCGACACTTTTGAATCCAGCACAATATCGCATCCAATGCCATACGCAATATAGTAGTAGGTAAAATAGCTTGTATTGCTTGCACTTTCCTTCATAAATGCACCATATACAGGATGCTTAAGATTGATGGACGTTTTGATGCTTTGATCCCAGATTTCGATAACAGAACATTCTTGAAAACTTTGTTTTTCGCCCGCATAATTTAAAAAATATTTAGTGACAAGAGGCGAATAAAGGTATACCGGCTCATTGCAATATCCCGTCTGCAGCGAAAATTTAGTGTGCAGTTTGGGAATTGTGTAGTCAAAAGAAACGCCATAATATCTGTAACCATCATTGCTGAACAAGTTATGAATCCAGCCATGCTCATTTTCGTCTGAAAATGGCTTTTTATTTTCGGTCTTGTCCTCAAAGTCATCCTTATCTATTGGCGGTGTAGTTTGGAAAATATGCTTAGTAACAGGAAATTCATGACTTATATCGATGCCATTTGATGTGTTCCAGTGGTTATCCCAAGGGTTAAGTGCCACCAAATTGATGTTCCAATCCGATAAAGGCTTAGGAAAAAAGCCTGTTGAGGTTTCCAATGCCGGCTTTTGGGATATAGAATCGGGCAATTTCAATGTATCATTTTCGAAGTAATCATCACCCCAATATTTATATTCCTTTGGCTCTGCAAAAACAGGATATTGCATTGCAAATATAAGGACACAAATTGTAATTATATACAATATCATATACTTATAGTGTATTTTAAAATTCATCTCAATAATAATTTTTTTCAGCATCATTATTCATAATATAATTTGGTACTATAAAAAAATGAAAATATTCTCATAATAAAATCATGTAACAATTAGTTCATAGATTTATAAATAGCTTAAAATTAAATAATTGCAAATATACGAAATGTATCTGGGGTTCACAAGACCCGAATTACATGGTTATTTGCAAAATTCATAATAGCTAACTACAAAACATAGCATCTTTAATTCCACGAAATTATATTATATTTTACTTTTTTTATATATTTGTGCAAAATATAATATGATGCACTGCATATTTGCTTGAATAAAAATAGCACGTGTTGCTTGCAAAACAAAAATTATGCACATGATAAAAAAAGATAATTACATGCAAAATAAAGAACTTATAATAGGTAATGCCAAAAGGGTTTTCGATATGGAGATTGCCTCATTAGAACATACGAAAAATCTGCTTAATACCGATTTTGAAAAGGCAGTAAATTTGATTGCTTCCTGCAATAAAATAATCGTTTCTGGAATTGGAAAGTCTGGAATTATTGGACAGAAGATAGCCGCAACTCTATCAAGTACAGGAACTTCTGCTGTTTTCTTGCATCCAGTTGAAGCTCTGCATGGAGATATCGGCATGGTACAAAAGGGTGATGTTGCTATACTGCTTTCAAAAAGTGGCAATACAAGCGAACTTGTGCAGCTTATTCCGTATCTGAAAATGCGGGCTGCTAATATCATTTCGATTGTGGGAAGCGCGAATTCGTTTCTTGCAAGAAATTCCGATGCGATTTTGAATGCTTCTGTCGAGCGCGAGGCTTGCCCGTATAATCTTGCGCCTACAACCAGCACAACGGTCTCCCTAGCTCTTGGAGATGCACTTGCAGTATGTCTCATGAAAGTAAAAAATATTACACTTGACGATTTTTCTCGCCTTCATCCACTCGGACAAATTGGCAGAACTGTTACCTTGTCAGTGAAAGATGTTATGCACCATATAAACGATATAGCAACAATATCGCACAATAAAAAATTTCATGAAGCATTAATTGAAATGTCTCGTAAACCATTGGGTTGTATATGTGTTATAGATAAAGAAGGTACTTTGGATGGCATATTAACAGATGGAGATATTCGCCGGGTACTGCAAAAGCATGATAATTATAAAGAGCTTGTCATTGGAAATATTATGACAAAAAGTCCTATTACTATTAACGATTCTGCACCACTCGTCGAGGCGCTTGCTTTGATGGAAAACCGTGCAATGCAGATTAGTGTTTTGCCTGTAGTAAAGGATAGAAAGCTTATCGGGCTCATCCGCATTCACGATATTGTTGGACAGTAATACCATTTGCTAATGCAAATTTGTAGCATAATTGTATGAACATATTGAAGCGACCTCCTCTCTTGTCAATAAGTTTGTTAAACCGAATAAAAAATCACTTAATTTTTCAAGATTTCCTTGATAAAATAAATTTTCAAACTCTCTTCGCTTTCTGCAATATTAATGATTTTTATTTTAAAATCTATTTGCAAATATAACGTAAGGCAACTACAAATTTGTATTAGCAAAGGGGATAAGTTATTAAGCAGGAAATATACAGCTGTTTTATGAACAAATATTAATAAATGTTGTATAAAAAAAAAGAGTTGTCTTGTTACATAATCTTAATATCGCTTTTACTTTACTGTAATACTATCGCTGTAATTTTGTATATATCAAAAATAAATAGAGATAGAACTTTATGACGATAATTGAAGCTAGGAATATTAATTTTTTCTACGGCAGTTTTAAAGCATTTCATAATACCATCTTGAAATATTTTTTATATCTCTAAGCGAATCAATGTCTGTGCTAAATTTAGCATAACCGGTATAAAACAATTCCTCATTAACAATCTCATCAGGAAAATCTTGAGTAGCAGGCCAATTGTACATTGGAAGATCAGCATCATTAGCTCCAAAACCCACGCAAACAAGTAATACTTTTAAATCTCCTTTCGGAGTAAAGCAGCCACCGTTAGGAGCATAATCCTGTGAAAACATACTAAACGTACAGCATGTAAAAATTATTAAAGATATATACAAAAACTTTTTCATCTCCCTACTCCTTCACAAATTTATAAATACTACTGCCTTTGCTGTCCCTGATGTAATATATGCCTTTCGTCAATTCTATTATATCAACCTTATATGGATAGCTTTCAACGGTGAAGGTTTTTATCACTTTTCCGTCAATACTAACTATTTCTAACTTTTCGCCGTCTTTGCCATCTTCAATAGTAACATACTCTTTGCTTGGATTTGGATATATCTGCATCTCTGAATCATTCTTTGAAATAGAAGATTTACCGTATATCCTATACCCAAAACTTACTAAATTATTTTCACTGTCGTTATTAAATCTAATAACTGTGTCGATAGCACCTTCACCTATGCGGTTATAATAATACCCAAAAAGATAGTGCCAACAGTCAGGGTTAGTTGGATTGCCAAAGTCAAAATTTAGCTGATTTCCATCTTTATCAAACAGACCACCAAATAAAGATATACTGGAGAATGAGTCTATATCCGGTTTATCAAATTGAGCATATATTGTGACTGGATAATTCTTTGCATAAACTTGTAAGGCGCCTCTCATGTAAGGTGGAGGATATATTCCATCAATTGTGGCATTGGTTCTATAATCAATTTTCAAATCTAAATTGTTAGAGCAGGATTCAATTCCTAAGTCGTCAAAAGGATAATCTGCAAAATTGCAAGCCCAAGGCTTATCAATAAAACCTGGACATAGCCAGTATTTTCTGTAAGTGTGCGATGGCTCGCAGTTCACATCTGTCCTCTGAATAATTCGCATATCCAAGTCGCCGTTTGCTGGCTGTCCGTATAAATTAATTTCTCCTAATTCAGGATCAATACCATCGGTTGCTCCATCTCTTACAGCAAATACAACTGTATCGGCATTACCTTTGGCATCAACCACTCGAAAGGTTAGTTTGTGCCCTTCCTTGCTAAATGCGTAGCTTCCAGCCAGCATAAATACCGCCAGCATCGGCAGCCATTTCAAAATTTTTGTTGTCTTCATAAGACCTCCAATATTAAATAAAATAGTTTGAAAAATTGTTGTTTAAATTTGTAGTGCATAATATGCCTCCATTTATGAATATTTTTTAATAATTTATGTCGTTATTGGTTGTAATGAAAAGTTGTTGTGCAGCAGAACGGTGAAAGGTATTTGTGTATGTTCACTATTCTGCCGCTATTGCTCTTCGATTTCCTGTATCTCCATTTCCCTTGTTTTCTTGTAGTAGTAACTATTTAAATGTCAATATAACATTTTTTTATTAATTGCAAGTAGTGATTTCTTTTTGAAATTCTTCGAAGGTACAAAAGGATTTATTAAAAAGCGAAATCAATTGCCGGTAAAATTCAGCACATTTTTACGGATGCCAATAGCTGTTACGCCTGACAGGGTGTTTTTGGGTATTGCGTATTAAAGTGAAAGTTGATAGCGGTTGGATATAATAAGGAGGTTTGCTTCCTTGCATCAGCATACTTTGTTATAAAAAAAGGTATAAATCCTCTGGCGCTAATATATTTATTTTTCCTTATCTTTGTAATTCTGTTTTATGTTATCTGTAATTGAATGCTTGGAAATATACTGCTGACGGCGTTGCTGGTTATGACGAATGCTTTTTTTGTTGCTACTGAATTTGCGATTGTCAAGGTGCGCAGCTCGCAGCTACGGGTACGGATAAAAGCCGGCAGCCGCCTGGCGGTTCTGGCACAAAATATAGTCCTGCATCTTGATTCATATCTTTCTGTAACTCAATTAGGTATTACACTTGCGAGCCTTGGACTGGGCTGGATAGGCGAACCTGTTGTCGGCAAATTGATACTTGTGCTTATCAATACTTTCCGCATTGACGTAACTCCTGAAATTGCACATAGTTTGGCACTGCCTGTTGCTTTTGCGCTTATTACCATACTTCATATAGTTTTAGGAGAATTAGTGCCAAAGTCTGTAGCTATATTATATCCAGAACAATGCACGATTATTGCTTCTATTCCAATGCGGATTATGCACATTCTCTTTCGCCCGTTCATCTTCGTATTAAATGGCACTGCCAACCTGATTGTACGGCTTATGGGGTTTGAACCGCCAAAGGAAAACGAGGCACACCACTCGTCCGAAGAGATAAGAATGATACTTGAGGATAGCAGCAAAAGCGGCGAAATAGAGGATGCAGAACATATTATGCTGGACAATATATTTG
>JAVBOP010000058.1:0-22127 GCA_031550405.1 Kapaibacterium sp. (SeqCode) | reverse complement strand
CAAAAAATATTTATGAAAAAGCGAAATCAATTGCTGGTAAAATTCGGCATATTTTTACGGATGCCAACAGTTGTTATGACGTGATTTTTCAGGATGTTCCGGAGGTTCATACGATGACGAAGGCAGAAACGCATCTGATTGTAAGTTCAAATTCTTCGTTCAGAGACAATTTAGCACGATTTAACAGAAAAACTAAAAGATACACTAAGTCGTTGAAAATGCTGGAGATTATATTAGATTTGTTTTTAGATAAAACCTTACATGATTTTGATTATGAATTAACAATCACATAAGCAACAACAACGTAACAATAGCCTTCTCTGAAGGGGTGGTGCAGACGGATTTTCGATTTTTCGCACAAGCTTAATAATTGTACCTTCTATCTTTTCCTGCATTTTTACCTGAATAACAGGGAGCTGAAGTTTATTATCAAGTAGGAAAAGATGCCAAAAAACAGGATGCCGAAAGCTGTTAGCCCGAGTGTGATTTTAGATAATTTGCAGCGGCGGACGGTCAATTCGGAAATTTTTTCTTTGAAGTACATTTTTATGATGATGGATAAATAATAATATACCGATATTATGGAAGTCATTACAGCTATAATGGTTAGCCATGTATATCCAGCTTCTATCGTGGCTTTAAACAGGAAATATTTGCCGAAAAACCCTGCAAAAGGAGGTATGCCTGCCAGCGAAAACATGAACATTGCCATTAATGCCGCTATCACGGGTCTAACCTCTGCAAGTCCTGAATAGCTATCCACCGCCAGATTGGTCTCGTCCTTTCCTTCGACAGCGCCAACCACCGCAAATGCTCCTACTTGAGTCAGCGTATATGCAATTGCATAGTATAAAATTCCTGCAAACCCATTGTCATTGTTAGCAACAATGCCCATAAGCAAATAGCCGGCGTGCCCTATTGAAGAATATGCAAGCATCCGCTTAATATTTTTCTGGACAAGTGCGGTTATATTCCCAATAATCATAGTTGCCGCAGCGATAAGTGCAATAAGCATCTGTATGCTGTGGTTGAAGCTGAGGATAGATATATCCAAAGTATCGGTAGGTATCAGTGCGCGCGAAATGCCAACAAATGCAGCAATAGCAGCCACTTTGCCTGCCGTACTCATAAAGCCCGATACAGGAGTTGGTGCGGCTTGGTATACATCGGCTGCCCATTGATGGAATGGAAATGCGGCAATTTTAAAGAATATGCCTACTGCAAGCAATCCCAAACCAAGTTTCAGATATAATGGAGTAATGGAAGCGCTAACTATAGCAGTCTTTATTTCATCGTAATACAGTGCATTGGTTGCGCCATATATCATAGCAATACCATATAGCAGAAAGCCCGAGGCGAATGCACCAAGCAGAAAATACTTCATAGCGCCTTCCACTGCATGATTGCGCGTTCTTATGTAACCTGTTAAAACATAGAAAGATATAGACATCACCTCTATACCGAGGAATAAGATGATCATGTGATTCGAGTGGGCTATGCACATCATGCCGAATATGGAAATTATCAGCATGGAGTAAAATTCCTTGTAATTGGCATAGTTTTCATCAAAATACTCCTTCGCGACGCACATTGTCAATATGCCCGCCAATGCGAATATTATGTCGAAAAATGCGGCATATCCTCCAAACAGCAGCATATTTTTTGAAAAAAATGCAGTAGCATCAGGATTTATGAAAACGGTCGGATGCAGGTGCAATGTGTATCCTCCCGCAACAGCCACCGCTATTAAGCCGAGAATAGATACAGCGTAGTTGATATTTTTATTTTTGCCGGTAAATGCATCCAATATAATGAGTAAGAGTATTAGTGCAAAGGTTGCTACCAGCGGCAATGCCAATTGAATTTCGAAAATATTCATTTTAATTTCACTTAAATAATAGCTATGATACAGCAATAAACAGTCTACTAATATAAGGAATTTGCACTAAATAACCATTTTATTTTTTAGATGGCATAAGAGTATTGATATGCGATATTCATCAATGCGCATCAGGAATGGTAATTTATGCAAGATATATGACTATATGCAGATATATTTATTAAAAAATATTCATAAATATATGTTTGCTTCGGATAATTCCATAGTTATTGTTAAGTAAGCTTATGGTATTATTCCAAGTTACGGTTGATGGCTTCGTATGGGAAGCCGTTTTTGCGCAGCCAGTTTTTGATTTGATTAGTCTGCTTGTTCACTTTCGGGGTAAGGATAAGATAGTCGATAAAATCCCTTGCAGCGTCTTCCAGTCTGTCGTGCATTCTAAATGCAATTGCACGGTTTAAATAGACTTGCGGCAATTCCGGATTGATTTCCAATGCCAGCGTAAAATCCTCCAAAGCCTTTTGCACATGCTTTATTTTTAGGAAAGCGACACCGCGCGCAGCATACGCCTGATAAAACCGCGGCGATGCAATTATCGATTTGGAAAAATTTTTTATCGCCTCGCGGTAATTGCCTGAATGCGAATAGCAATGCCCCAGCGAATAATACGCCGAAAAATACTTCGGTTCAATGTCTATAGCCCGCGTGTAATCAGTAATAGCTTCATCTATCCGCCCCGCGTGAAAAAAAGCATTGGCGCGATAGAGGTACGTTGCCGCATCGTTTTCGTCGAAGGTTAAAGCCTTGTTATAATCGCTAATCGCCGTGTCGTAATTCTTAAGATGAAAATAGCAATACGCCCGATTTATATAATTTTTTTTATCCTCAACCTTAAGTTTTATTAATTTATCTATATCTAAAATCGCATTTTCATAATATTTTAACCGTATATTTACCGCCGCCCGATATTGGTATGCAAACTTGGAAGTAGGGTCGATTCTAATGGCATTATCCAAATCCATCAATGCCTCAGAATTTTTTCCCATATTAATCTGAGCAATAGCGCGAGACAGGTAAGGCTTGTTATCATTAGCATTTAGGAGAATTGCACGAGAATAGTTTTCGATTGCTGTTTCATATTCCTTTTTCATAAAATATGCGCTGCCCAAATAAAAAAACGAATTAGCGTTAGCCGGATCAAATTCTATAGCCTTTGACAAATCAGCGACAGCCAAATCATACTCTTTGATTATGGAATAGCAATATCCACGCTTCGAGTAAACATATTTAATTTCTGAATTTAGCATCAATGCACGCGAAAAATCTTCTATTGCAATACGGAACTGCTTCAATTCAATATATGCAAGGCCACGCTTATAGTAAGCAAATGAAAATTCTGGATTTAGCGCAATCGCACTGTTGAAGTCAGCTATGGCATCATTTATCCTGCCTTGCAGCACAAAAACCTGTCCACGCTTAAAATATGCAAAATTTGCTTTTGCATCCGATTTTATCGCGCGGGAATAGCATTCGAGAGCCTTATCGAAATTTTCTGCTTTCAGTAACTCATCGCCCTTAGAAATCAAGGCTTTAGCTTCTTTAATATTTTGTGGTATCTGCATATGGTTTCTAAAATTATATATCACAAATATAACAAAAATAGCAATATTAATTTATCAACCAATATTGCCATACCTTTTTCATAGTTTCTGAATATATTTTAATAAATCCTATTGTTATAATCGTGGGAGCAGGGCCCATGACGCCTCGTTCTGAAGAAATAGAATTAATTTTTGATAATAATTTGTGGGATTTTTTTTACTTTATAATATTTCTGAATATTTATGCAGAAAATGTATGTGATTTCCTTTGGGTGGTTTCTCCAACAACTATTTAACATATGGATAATTTAACTGTATTGATATAAGAATCATAGCGGCTATGAACGAAAGCCGCCATGTATACCGTGTGCAATAATTAAAATTATTTAATTAAACTTAATAAATCAAAATAAACGCCTGCGGATATGCTTAAGTCCATGCGCGTGTTTTCGAGCACATCATTTCTCAAAAACATTTTCCCGTCTTCTTCACCGCCGCTCATCGATAAATAGTTGCCTTCGAGCCTGATATAAGAAAATGAGCTCGGCTTGTATTCCACGCCCAAGCCAAACTGTATGCCGCTATTTCCATTCAAATCTTCCATGATACCATCTTCATTGTTCATATATGCCACTCGAGCTGTCGTGCTGTATTTTTCCGCAAAAGTATATCTAATCTGAGCATTGGCGCCGAACGACATACCCATCGAAGTGGCGCCGTCCTTTTCAACATCTTTTGTGAAAAGCCCAAGGTTGAGCATACCTTCCAGATTTTCTGCAAAATGTCCTGTCAGCATAACTGTTGAAAAAGTCTGGAACTTAGACGGCATTCCCTCTGGCTCTTCGTTGCCTAATTCAGCGCCAATTCCCAGCGTCCAGTCATCAAATAAATTGCCGAATTGAAAGGCAATTTCCACGCTTTTGCTCAAATTATTGTCATCATAGCCGTCAAAACCGGAATTCAGCACTCGCACACGACCGTTTATATCGTCGCTAAAATTATATATCAAGCCAACTCCGGCGCCTTCGTTTGGACAGTACAGAGAAAATAATGAATAATTTGTAAGCCAGTTATCCCAAGTATAATTGAAAAATTCGCCGGGTAATGCAGTAAGCATAGCGCCGCCTTCCAGCCACAAGCCACCGACCAAGCGAAATGTCAAATTGGCTTGTTCCAACGATACAGCGCCGCCATCAGTAACTGCCAAGCCAACGCTTGCCGACCAATTTTCGCCTGTGCCTCTCCCAGAGAGGATTGCCGTATTCAGACTGAATTTATCTTTAAACAGGTTGCTGTTAGTTGCGGCTCTTTCCTCGCCATAACCAATGCTAGCGTTGTCGGTTACATAGTAGGAGTCGCCTCCGATTTCCAGATTAAAAACTTCTGCATTCACAGAATTAAATGACAGTAAGGCAATACTTGCCAAAAGTAATAATTTTTTCATTATTATTCCTTAATTTTGTTTTAAATAATATAATTAGTAATATTGAATAGCGTTAGTTAAAATTGATTGCAACGTATATATACCATACTTTTAATGCTGTCGCACTAAAAAATATATACCTGCATATTTGGTATTTTTTAGTATTTTAGAGCTGGATATAAAAAACATACATCACTTGAAATTTATGAATTTTGATTATTTTAAAGAGTTTGATTCCGCTGTTACCATTTGCGATAAGAACGCAATAATCGTTTATATGAACGAAAAATCAAAAACTACATTCCCGAATACGAAAACAGGCGAACATTTGTTTAAATGCCATTCAGAAAAATCTATAGATAAAATTAATTTTATCCTGTCTGGCAAAACTGCCAATACTTATTCGATTGAAAAAAATGGTATAAAAAAATTAATTCACCAAGCACCATGGTTTGAAAATGGCGAAATTGCTGGACTTATAGAAATCTCCATTCTTCTGCCTCAAGATTTAACACACCATAATAGAGATTGATTGTGAAAAATTTTGCCAAATTTAATTTTTCTGAGATTCAGGCTGCGTTTGCCAATGTTGAAATGCAAAATCTATATCAAAATTGGCAGGCTGCCGGTGTATCGACGGATTCGCGAAGTATTGAGCAGGACAATCTTTTCTTTGCCTTGAAAGGCGAACGGTTCGATGGACACGAGCATGTAGCGGATGCAATTGGCAAAGGAGCGGCCGCCGCCGTTGTATCAAATCAATGGATAAAAATGAATAAAAATTCATTAAACTTGCCGCTAATTATTGTGCCTGATACGTTGAAAGCGCTTGGCGAACTTGCATTTATCCATCGAATAAAATTTGATTTTCCAATCGTTGCAATAGCTGGCTCGAACGGAAAGACCACAACCAAGGAGCTTGCGGCAGCTGTGCTTTCGCAGAAATTTAATGTCATAAAAACATTAAAAAATTTTAATAATCAGATTGGTGTTCCGATGGCAATATTCCAGTTTGATGAAAAAACGGAAGCGGCGGTGATTGAAATCGGCACTAATTCGCCGGGCGAAATAGCGATATTGGCTAATATTTTGCAGCCAAACTTTGGGCTGATTACGAATATTGGCAAGGAACATCTCGAAGAGCTGATTGATTTGGATAATGTGGAAATTGAAGAGACGCTTCTTTTTGGCGTGCTGAATAATTATAGTGGAATTTGTTTGATAAATAACGACGATGAGCGACTGAAAAAATACACGCAAGTAATAAGTAAGTATATAACTTACGCAACGAATAATGAAGCTGATTTTCGCGTAAATATTCAAATGAATGACAGCTTGCAATCAATACTTTCATTTTCTGTTGACAGTGAGAGCGTGGTGGCAAATTCAAATTTAATTGGCATTGCAGCGGGTTTGAATGCTGCTGCTGCGATAACTATTGGTTATGCTTTGGGTTTATCTGCAAATGAAATCAAGCTTGGAATTGAAAGCTATAAGCCGGAGGAAAATAACGGATATGCAAGAATGGAACTTTTTGAAAATGAAAATCTGTTAATTTTAAACGACTGCTATAATGCCAATCCGACGTCAATGGAAATGTCGATTCAAACACTGGCGCTTTGCAAAACTGCAAAACTGCGGCTGGCAATTCTCGGCGATATGTTTGAGCTTGGCACCAGTTCGCACGAGGAGCATGTAAAAATCTTAAATTATGCCTGCGATATGCTTGATGAAGTCTGGATTATTGGAGATAATATGCACATGGCGGCAGAAAATATTAACAGCAGAAAAATTAAAAAATATTCATTTTTCACTGATATTGCAAAACATTTATGCAATATTTCGAACCAATATTCCGTCGATACAATTGCTGTTTTGCTCAAAGGTTCTCGCGGTATGCGAATGGAGCAATTATTAACGTTGTTATAAACTTATCGATGATTCAATATTGCCATGTTTAAAAAAATATTTTTTACAGTACTGTTTGCTGCCATTTCAACAAATGCGCATTCGCAAAATTCCGACTCCACGGAAATAGCCAACTTGAAGGCACGCCTTGATTCCCTTGAAGCCAAACAAAATGCGTATAGCAAATTTTTGGTGAGCCAGATAAAATTCGACCAGCAATTGACGCGAAAAAATATTGAAGCAGGCGAATATGGCGGCTTTGTGCTTTCTGGCGAAAATACGAGCATAAATATTGGCGGCTTAATCAAAACCAATTTAACGCGCGACTTCAAAGAAATGAATGCCACCAACTACTTTGCAGTATCCCAGATACCTGTCGACAATGGCTCGGAGAACAAGTATGCAATGGATATAGGCTCCTCTCGCTTCTATATTAATTCGGTGGTCAAGACCGACAATTTCAATTTCAAGACCAAATTTGAGTTTGACTTTTTTAATACCTCCGGGCAGATGAATTTCCGTATACGCCATGCTTATGCCGAAGCGGGCAGATTTGGAATCGGCAAGACATATTCCAATTATTCAAACATCAACAGCAGCCCTGATATACTTGATAATGGCGGCGGTCCCGGTGAAATAAGCATCAAGCAGATACAGCTGCGGTATGCCCACCCAATTACAAATGATCTGCGTTGGGTTTTTGCGCTGGAGGAATCGAATGGAGTGATATACGGCAATGACAATACCAGCGTTGCAACAACATTGTTCCCTGACATTACAACTAATTTTCGCTATAAGTTTAATGATTACGATGATATAACTCACTTGCAACTGGCTGGAGTTTTGCACCCGGTCAGCTATTACGACGATATTGAAGAGCGAAATACCAAATGGGGCTGGGGAGCTAATATTGCCGGAGCCATCGGCGTACTGGATGGCGATTATATTGATTTTCAGGTTTCATACGGTCAAGGCGTCAGCAAATACTATAATGACCCAGTAGTACCGTTTGATGCACGCCTTGATGCCGCAACGCATGATGTGGTATTGAAGGAGGTATACGGCTGGTTTGCATATTATCACCGCAAATGGTCAGAGCATTTTGCGAGCAATGCCGGCTACAGCTATATGGGCGCCGCTGACGATAAGTACACGCTCGACACCGACGAGCAGCTGGGTCATTATGTTTCAGCCAATTTGATTTATTACCCAAACAGCAAGATTGCACTGGGCGCAGAATATATCTATGGTGTTCATCGCAATGTCAGTGGCAAGCGCGGTACCAACGGTCGCCTCCAATTTCAAGCCCTGTTTACATTTTAATAGAAAGAAAGGCATGTTTATTAAAAATTATTCATAAATGTATAAGAATTGTATTAAGAATCTTGCACGGCAGGAGATAGAAGAATATTTTGCGTCAATAAATGAGGAGAAGTTTCGTGCGAAACAGCTCTGGAATGCACTGTATAAGCAATGCGTTGATGAGTTCGATAATATATTGAATTTTCCTCTCCAGCTGCGGCAAAAGCTCAAAAACGATTTTGAAATATATTCGCTGAAGCCAATTATCACGAACAATTCCGCTGACGGTTCCAGAAAAATATTGTATCGCACGAATGACGATAACCATATTGAAACCGTTTTTCTGCCCAATAAACTTAATACCTGTTCGGAAAATAGAAATACAATTTGCATTTCTACGATGGTTGGCTGCCCTGTTGGCTGCAATTTTTGCGCTACGGGAAAACTTGGCTTCACACGCAATTTATCTCATGCGGAGATAATAGATCAATTCATTTTATCTAAAAAAATAGTTAATAGTTCTATCGATAATATAGTGGTAATGGGCATGGGCGAGCCGCTGCTTAATTACGAAAATACTATTTCCGCCGTCGAATTGCTGATTTCGCAACAGATGGTGCGCCAAAAGGCGGTAACTTTGTCGACCGTTGGGATACCGGATAAGATAGTGAAGCTGGCAGATAGCGGGCTGAAAATAAAGATAGCGCTGTCGCTTCATGCAACCAAAGGCGCCGTTCGGAAGCAGCTGATACCAACGGCGGCGGCGTTTCCAATCGAAGAAATTTACCAATCTTTAGACTATTATTATCAAAAAACAAAGCTGCCGATAACAATTGAATATATTTTATTAAAAAATATTAATAATTCTTTTGATGACATTCTAAGGCTGACCCGGGTTTCTCGCCGTTTTCCATCTAAAATTAATATTATTCCATTCAATGATATATCTTTCATTGATTCTGCATGCAATCTTACTGCGGCATCGGCGGCTGATATAGAGGCATTTGCCCAAAAATTGAGGCGTAATGGGGCAACTGTGATTACCCGAAAATCGCAAGGCAAAGACATCGGAGCGGCTTGCGGTCAATTGGCATATCGTAAAAATTTATCGAAGCGCTCATAGTTGGATTCCTATATCGCAATTAATTATTCTGTAAATTAAAAATATGTATGATATTTCGCTAAAAATAATTAACTTACTGTTGTTAAAACAGTGATTTGATTTTTTTGGATAAAAATTGTTATGAAAAAACTAATTATTGGCATTATATGTTTGGCTTTTGCTGCCGCTTCGCACATGTCCGCAAGTGATTTTGCTTCACCTATCTATCCGGGTATTGATAAATCCAATAAGTATCTTGGCATTGTGTTTGGCATTGGGCAAAATATGCAGAATGGTACTGCGAATGTGCAGTGCGATACCTGCTCTTTCAGCGACGGGATTGGCACTGGCTTTACGGTTGGGTTAAGCTATGAGCAGCAATTTACCAATGATGAGGATACTTATTTGAATCATTTTAAATTCGGCGCGATGCTGCTGTATAACACCAAAAGCATAGAGGCGTCTTTCAGGGAAAATGAGGTGAAATTTTATCAGCAATATAATATGGAAATTCCTGTCTGGATGCGCAATACCGCTGAAATGTCGATTTCGTCGGCAGAGCTGATGCCATATTTCACATATAATCCGATTCCGTTTGCTTTTATCAGGCTTGGATTTAACGCATCATACCTGCTAACCCACCATATTACTCATACTAAGGAGCTTATTGATAGAACCAAAATTTTACCAAATGGCGAAAAAGTTGATATTACTATTGACACTGTAACCAAATCAAATAAAAAAATATATAGTCAAGTTGTACAGGACGGAGATATGCAGGATATAAATAAACTGCAACTGGCTTTGCAGCCGGCAATTGGGTTTGATATAAATTTTTCTCAACAACTGCTGCTATCAACAAGTTTCAACTATTCGCTGCCGTTGACTAAAATATCAAATGATGGCGATAATTTCACTGTTTCGCAATGGCGTATTTTGCTGGAATTAAAATATAATTTAACTCAAAACAGCAAGGTTTATAAGAAATAAAATTATCAATCAATTTATGAATTTTTATTCATAAATCCATATAACCCTCTATGAATAAAGGTATTGGTATTATCCAAAAATTACTCCAGAAACATAAATTCAGAACTGAAGGCTCCGTGAATTTTCACGAAGTCGATTCATTTCAAGTTGTGCATAATTTGCAATATCTATACTGGACTGAGGTTTCGCGCGTGCAATACTGCCGCCACATTGGCATAGGCGTTGTTCCTGCTTCTGCAAACCAGCCGGATTTTTCGGTTTTGCTCGTTCATTCCGACATTGATTATTTTCATCCAGCCCGATTTGGCGACCAGTATTTCGTCTACACGAGAACCAAAAAGCTCGGCAATACTTCGCTGGAATTTGAGCATATTGTTACTTTGGCAGATTCCACGCCTGTTGCCATAAATCATTCGGTCGAGGTGTATGTTGACATGCACAAAAATTCCATTTCCATTCCTGCTGATATCAGAAGCAAAATCATTGCTTTTGAGAAGGAAAATTTAAATAACTGAACCACGAGCAAAGAGATGACAAAATTTCAAAATTGGGATAATTCAAAAATAGCGGCGCAATGCATATTTCCAAGATTGGATTGTGATAAATATGGCGACGATGAACATTATGCTGACTTTATTAAGCAATTGGTAAAGCATGGAGTTGGAGGATTTTGTATTTTTCACGGGAATACTGAAAAAGTGAAAAATATTACATTTGAATTGCAAATGTTTGCTGAAATCCCTCTGCTTTTTTGTGCCGATTTTGAAAATGGAGTTACAATGCGTCTGGAGGACGGCACGGATTTTCCCCATGCGATGGCTCTTGGAAAAACAAATGGATTTACTGGAAGAATAGCGAAGGCAATTGCACGTGAAAGCAAAGACTTAGGTATATTTTGGAATCTTGCGCCTGTTTGCGATATTAATTCAAACCCACAAAATCCTGTTATCAACATTCGCTCTTTTGGCGAAAATCCAGAAACAGTAACGAAGCACATTCAAGAGTATACAGAAATTATGCAAATGGAAAATGTTGCCGCTTGTGCTAAGCACTTTCCGGGACATGGAGATACGAGCGTTGATTCTCATATTGATTTTCCAATTATAAACAAAAATTTAGATAAATTGTTTGATTATGAACTCATTCCATTCAAAAAAGCTATAGAAAGTAATGTAAAAACTGTTATGCTTGGCCATTTGATTGTGAAGCAAATCGATGAAGAATTTCCAATATCATTGTCAAAAAATGCTGTTGATATTCTGCGCAACCAATTGGATTACAATGGAATTATATTGACAGATGCTCTTGATATGCAATCAATTATGAAAAAATATTCATTAATAGAGATTGTAGAACTGGCATTTAAGGCAGGCAATGATATTTTGCTTATGCCTGACAGTCCAAGCGATGCAATTGATATTTTAACTAAGATCATCGATTCCGATAACCAATATAAAAATAAGGCGATTAAATCAGTAGACAAAATTTATAATTTGAAGCGCTGGACTAAATTAATTCCATTTTATGCTCAAAGCAACACAAAACCGGCTTCTTTTGTCGATAATCAAAAAATCGCATTGCGGGCGGCGCTTCAGGCTGTCAAAATCGAAGGTGAAAAATTGCTGCCAATACCTGAAAATACTAATTTTTCCGGCTTTTCAATAATTCAAAAAACTGAAGATATGCGTGCTGCATCACGCTTTTTCACGATGCTTGCGAGTGCAACGGAAAATGACTGCGAATTGGGGTATATTGACGAAAACATTTCTGAAAATGAAATAAAATTAATGAAAGATGGCATAACTGAAGCCCAATTTATCATTTTTGCGCTATTTTATCGTGGTCGCGGCTACACGGATTCCATGGGCAATGTGGAAAAAATTAACCAGATTATTAATGATTTGGCGGACGGCAGGGATTATATTGTCGTTTTTTTTGGCGTCCCGTATATTGCGAACCGTATCCATTCTGGCACGAAAATTATCGCATATTCCGACTCTTTTCCGTCGCTTGCCGCCGCAATTATGAAATTAACGGGCAGAATTTTGCCTGATAATTATTGATTTTTCTTTTTTTCTAAATCATCTAACTCTATTCTTTTTCGTATGGATACCAATTTTATTATTGCATAGGCAAATGACAGTATAAACGAAAATATAATTGACGCTATTATGGCTTGGAATGAATAAAAATTTTGCAAATGCTCAGCCAAACTCATCTTGTCTTGAATATTTGTTGCAACAAGAAAAAATTGTATGCAAAATGCTATTAAAAACCATTTAACAGTTTGATTTAGTAAGTATTTATACTGATTTTTCTTTATTCGCATTTCATCTGGATTTATCAATTTTCACTCCTATTTATGACAATGATTTTCTTTTCCTCCTGCTTAAACCAATCGCAGCCTAATAAATCTATGGATTGTTCAACTATGTTTAATTTCGGATACTTATCTCGAACTTCCTGCAATTCGCCTGCCAAATTGCCACCTTTCAAAAATACATATCTTCCTGTATTTTTCAGTAGTGGCAATGTCCAATCTATTAAATGGACGGTACGGGCAACTGCTCGAGCAAAAATAAAATCAAAGTTATTTAAATATGCAGATTTTTGCGATAATTCTTCCACTCTACAATATTCAAACGAAAAGTTGCGCAAGCCCGTATGCAGTGCAAACATCTCAGCAAGTTTAAGTTTTTTCTTAATCGAATCACACAATGTGATAAATATATCCGGCGAGGCTATCTTTAGCGGTATTCCCGGAAATCCTCCTCCAGTTCCGAAATCCAAACAGCGGGCTTTTGGAGTTAAGTCAATATATTTCAATATAGATAGCGAATGCAGGAAATGCCGTTCGAGTATATTTTTTTCATCCTGTCGGGATATTAAATTTGTTTTTTGATTCCAGTATTGCAATTCCTTATAATATCGCTTAAATTGCTGTATTTGCTCGACATTCAGTATAATATTATTTGCTGACAGGATAGTCCAAAATTCTGTAAATTTCATATTTCTAAATATTTTTTAATAAATGCAGTGAAGAAAAGTACATTCTTATTTCAAAGCTAAAATAACTAAAAAAACAGTAAAAATCGTTTAAAAAATTATCAGTATTAGTATTTATTTTCATGTTGCTGTACAGCTTCGTCAAGAGCATAATTATCTTGCGGCATCATATTTTGCATATTTTTTTGTATATTTACAGCAATATTATACGGCTATGATTATACGTAAGACAGCAGTTATCCTATCTTTACTAATGTTTAGTGCTTGCAAGGTGTTTCCGCAGTGGAGTATTATGAATGCCGAGGCTGACAGTCTCGTCATTCAAGGCTCCAAGTATATTTATAATATAGAGTTTGCGAATGCAGAAATGTGTTTTAGACAGGTACAAAACAAATTCCCAGACCATCCTGCAGGCTATTTTCTGGATGCCATGATTGATTGGTGGAAGATATTGATAGACAAGCCAAATACGTCAAAATACCGCGATAATTTTCTGAAAAAAATAGAGAAAACCATATCCAAGTGCGATTACCTGATTGCTGAAGATCCTATAAATATAAATGCTTTGTTTTTTAAGGCGGGCGCTTTGGGCTATCGTGCGCGGTTTTACGTCGAGGATGAGAGCTGGCTGAACGCTGTCAGTGATGGCAATGAGGCGTTCGAGCTGCTGAAGCGCTGTCTGAAGCTCGCTCCAAGCAACCACGACATTATGCTTGGAACAGGTATATACAACTATTTTGCGGCAGCGATACCGGAAAAATATCCGATTGTCAAGCCTATGCTGCTCATGCTGCCTCAAGGCGATAAAAGGCTTGGTGAACTGCAGCTCAAGTCGGCTGCAAAAAATGCCCGATACTGCTCTGTTGAAGCCCAGGTGGCGCTCATGCAGATATTCTACTCTTTTGAGAGCCGTCCAGCAGATTGCATGGCTATATTGGATGATTTGACAAAAAATTATCCCAATAATCCATATTTCAAAAAATATTATGCTCGAAATCTTGTACGCATGGGTGCGTGGATGCGTTTTGAGGAAGTATGGCGTGAGATGCTGATTAATTGTATAGATAAAAAATTTGGCTATGAAAATACTATTGCCCGCGAGGCGATGTACTATATCGGTATGGCGTTGCAGCGCAAGGGCGATTATGAGCAGGCTCTAAAGTATTATTATAAAAGCGATGAGGGATCGCGTGTGCTGGATAAAAATGGGACATCTGGCTTTATGGTTATGACTAATTTGAATATCGGCAAAATATACGATAAGCAGGGAAAGCGGGAGCTGGCAAGGAAGCAATATCAGAAAGTGTTGAATATGAAGGATGCTAACGGAGCGCACAATGAAGCCAAAAAATACCTGAAAGAAGCCTTTAAATAAGGATACAACCAATAGATAGGCATAGAGTTTTATGAAGCAGCAAAAAATAGCAGAATTGATAACGGAAAATTTTCGCTTGTACCGTGAATCCGAGCAATTATTGGAGCAAGCTAAACAAGCCGTAGAAATTGCCATCGAACAAAGTAAAGATAAATCTACACTGCACATTTTAAAAAAAATCAGGAGAATGGAGAAATACCGGAGACAAAATCTTACGTCATAAAATGCAACCCCACAGATAAATGTGGGGTTTATTGCATGGGAATTTATGAAAAAAAATTCATAAATATATCTCTATATCATTTAACAGGAATGTATATTTCGGTTTTTAGTTTTTCTGGTTCAGTGTGTCTTGGGTCATTTTTGTATTTTTCAAACATTGGTACATTCCGCAATTCGCAACCACTTTCAGGCAGCCATTTGCAAAAAATAGTATCATAAACCGCCTGCAAATTGCTGTAAGGTCCTTGATATAAGAAGATAGCATATTTGCTGCCTTCAATATTTTTCACTCCTATTTCGCCTTGCGGTTCAACAGGCTTATGAATTGTGAGGCAAACATCGGCACGCAATTTCTCGGGTTCGGTAACATGCGGGTCGTCATGATAAATGCCGATATGCTCTATTCCGGCAGAATACAGCTTGTTTTCCTTGACAAAATGCCACAGACGCTCCCACGTTCCAGCATAATCCTGTTCATTATATGCTCCGGTCAAACGTATGTAAATAGCTTGTTTAGTTTCGACTTCGGTGATTTTTGGTGCTTTTAGATTCAATTCTGGTGTTTCCACTGTAAATATCCTTGGTTTATTTATAAAATAGTTTTTATTATTTCTATATTCGCTGGGCGAAATCTTGTAATACGCTTTAAATGCTTTAGATAAAGAAGACGGCACTTCATAGCCGACGTTATATGCAATTTGTTCGACAGGCAAATCAGAATATCTGAGCAAGCCTGCCGCAGCTTCGAGCCGGATACGAGTTATATAGGAAGCGAGCGGTTCGCCGCAAAAAGTACGGAAAATGCGATGAAAGTGATACAGCGAAAAACAGGATATTTCTGCCAATTTTTCCAACGGCATTTCGACATCAAGATGATTATTGATATATTCAACGACCATATTAATTCGCTTCAAATATTCTGCCCTGCTTGAAGCCTTTATATTTTCTTTATTTTTCATGTACAAAAATATAGAATATATATCATATATACATTTCCTGGCTTGCTATTTTTATAAATATGCAAAAATAATGATATAACATTAATATAAGCAGGCAAGCCAAAGGATATTTTTTTTTATTTATGAAAAAATATTCATAAATTGGTTGAAAAGAATTATTTTCATATTGTTATAAAAAAGAATTATATTTGTAGCTTAAGTTTTGATACAATTTAAGTGATAGAATTAATTATGGCAAAAACATCACAGAAAAAAACTTCAGCTAGCAAGCCCGCAAAATCAGGCGTTGTGTGGAATTTTCCATTAGAAAAAAAAGATCTTGTTTGGCTTTTGATAGGCGTTGGAATTGTTATTTTAGGCTATATTTTATTGGCGACAGGCATCACTGAAGAGCCGGCGGTAGTTGACGGCAAGTGGAACAATTTTGTGGCAATAAATATAGCTCCAATTGTGCTTATACTGGGTTATTGCGTGATAATACCAATGGCTCTTATGAAGTTTTTTACACGTTCAAAAAAGCAAAAAATTGCAGAAAATGTGAATGACACAATTGCAAAATAATATTACAAAAGCGGGATATGTTGCTATTATTGGAAAGCCGAACGCCGGTAAATCAACGCTGATGAATGCGCTGATTGGCGAGAATTTGTCAATAGTTACGTATAAGCCGCAAACTACGCGTAAAAAAGTGCTGGGAATTTTGACGGAAAATAATATCCAGATAGTTTTCATTGATACGCCCGGTATTTTGACTCCAAAATATGCAATGCAAGCCGCAATGATGGAATATGTGCAAAATTCTATCAATGAGGCGGATTGCATACTGTACATATATGATATAACTAAATATAATCCGCAAAATCCACTGCCAAGTGACTTTTTGAATTTTATTCAGAACATTCATAAACCTGTTATTTTACTGCTAAATAAGATAGACCTTCTAAATGACAGGAAAGATGTTTTGCCTGTCATTTCTGCACTTTCCGATAAAAATATTTTTTCCGAGATAGTGCCTGTATCAGCCTTAAAGCAGCAAAATTCTCAAAGTATAGCCAATACAATTGCTAAATATCTGCCTGAATCCCCGTTCTATTATGATGCCGATATGCTGAGTAATCAGCCGGAGCGCTTTTTTGTTTCTGAAATTATACGAAAAAATATTTTTTTAGCTTATAGCGATGAAATTCCTTATTCGACGGAAGTGAATATTCTTGAATTTAAGGAGCGAGAGTTTGGCAAGTGGTATATAAATTCAGAGATTATAATTGAAAAGCAATCGCAAAAAGGCATCATTATCGGAAAAAATGGCAATAAATTGAAGCAAATTGCGGAGCGCGCACGCATTGAAATCGAACAGCATTTGAAGATTCCTGTATATCTTGAGATATTTGTCAAAGTCAGAAATAACTGGCGAAACGATCCAAACATGCTGCGTTCCTTTGGCTATTAGCGCAGTTTTATATGAAAAACAAAATTTCACAACAGATATTCACGACTCTTGATATTCAATTGAATTACCTGAGCATTCTTTAGGTAAAATCTATCTGCACATTCCTTACATGTACTTTCTTGCACTGCTTATATTTCTGTTTTGTATTTTCTTTGTATATTTGCAGTCTTTTCAAAATGAAATAAACCAGAATGTATTTATCCAAATTAGATATTGTTGGCTTCAAATCGTTTGCACAAAAAACCAATCTCAAATTTACAAAAGGTATTTCTGCAATAGTCGGACCAAATGGCTGCGGAAAATCCAATATTGTTGATGCGATTCGCTGGGTTTTGGGAGAGCAGAAAACATCTGTTCTGCGTTCCGATGTGATGGAAAATGTGATATTCAATGGCACAAAGCATCGCAAACCGATAAGCATGGCGGAGGTTTCGCTGACTATCGAAAACAATAAAAATATTTTGCCGACAGAATATAACGAAGTGATTATAACACGGCGGCTGTTTCGCAGCGGCGAGAGCGAATATTTGCTGAACAATACCAAGTGCCGCTTGCGGGATATACTTGATTTATTTATGGATACCGGGCTGGGTTCTGATTCCTATTCCGTTATTGAGCTGAAAATGGTTGAAGCTATTTTGAGTGGAAAAGGCGATGACAGACGCTCTCTTTTTGAAGAAGCCGCTGGCATCAAAAAGTACAACATTCAGCGAAAAGAAGCAGATAAAAAACTTAATGATGTTATAAATGATTTGCTTCGCGTTAATGACTTGGTTGACGAAGTTCGCAAAAGCGTTGCTTCTTTGCAGCGCCATGCCCAAAAAACACGAAGATATAACGCTCTAAACGAGGAATACCGCACATTAGAAACTCAGCTGTTTGCTTTTCAATACAAAAAATTTAGCCAAATATCGCAGGAAATAGAAGAAGAATTAAAAAATATTAATAAAGATAAAGTAAAATATGAAAGAGAATTGGCGGACAGAAACTTGCATTTATCCAAATTGAAATCCGATTTTCAAAAAATTGATGATGACTTGAATTTGAAATTGGAAGAAGAAGTCAGGCTTGAAAAGGAGATTTCGCATATAAAACAGGAAATTGCGGTTTCGGAAGAGCGTTTGATTCGGATAAATAATGATGAATCGCGCCTGAAAAATGAAATTGGAAATACCGCGCAAAAGCTTGAAAATACTACGAATGCAATTTCCAGTGCAGAAAAAAATATCGCCGAAATAGAAAAAGATGCTGGAGAAATGCAATCTTCGCTCGCTTCTGAAAATGACAAGCGCAGCATTGCGCAGCAGAACACAAATTCCGCTCGCAGCGAGGTTTCGCAAGCCAATCAAAAAGTTCTGAATTTGCAGAATAATATCAGCGTTCACAAAGCCAATATCAACAAGAATAATGAAAAAAAATTCATAATTGTAAAAAAAATAGAGCAAATCGCAACTGAAAGAAATAAAATACAAAGCGATATTGATGAAAATGAAATCAAATTGCACGGCGTAGACGAACAGGTTTTGAAATTTGAAAATTCTCTAAAAGAAAAGGAAGAGTTGCGGCGAATAGAATCTGAACGCCAATCTTCAATGCAAATGGAAGTTGATAATTTGCGGCATAAAATCAATGAGGCGAAAAACCAAATCAGCACAAAAAAAAGTTCGCTTGATTTTTTACGAAATTTGATTGACACAAGCGAAACATCTAAATTTTTGCTTAATTCAAACGACTGGTCTGATGAAAAAGATAAGTTGATGTTGTCGGAAACAATCGCTATTGATGATAAATTGCAAAATGCGGTTTCGGTGATAATCAATAATTCATCAGATTATTTTGTAACAGAATCGCAGAAAAATGCGCAAAAAGCGTTGGGAATTTTGAAAAACAGCAAAAAAGGTAAGGCGAGTTTTATTTGTTTGGATATTGTTCCCGAAGTTGTCGCCCCAAATCCTGTTGATGCAACTGGCGTAATTGGGTGGTTTAGCGAAATCGTGCGAGTTGAAGATAAAGTGCGGAATGTTTTGCGATTGCTTTATGCGGATTTGCTTGTTGTTGAAAATCGTGAAATTGCTTTAGAATTATTAAAAAAAATTCATAATATTCAAGCTTGCGTAACTATTGATGGAGAATATTATCACATTTCCGGAGCGGTTCGTGGCGGCTCTATATCGCAAAGCGATACGGCGCGAATCGGCAAAAAAGAGAAGATGAATAATCTGAAATCTGAAATGAAAACGCTCGAAAATGAATTATTGGAACTGGAAAATCAGAAAAAAGCAATTGAAGAAAATCTGGCGAAAATTAATATTCAAAGTATTACGAGCGAAATTCGCACGATAGAAAATGACAAGCGCAATTTTGAAAATATGATTTCTCAAGTGAAATTGAAGAAACAGCAGCTGCAAAATCATTTTGAACTGGCTGAAAAAAATCATAATAATTATCAAAATGATATTATTGAGCTTGAAAAAGAAATAGAAATTTATCAAAAACAAATAGATGATTTGCAGGCGGAATTAGCTCAAGGCAAGGGAGATTATGAAAAAAAATTAATCGATTTGCGCAATATTGAGATAGTTCAAAAGGAAATTGATGAAAAAGCGAAAGAATTTGAAATAGCAATTGTGCGGTTAAACAGCGATATTTCTGCGCGAAAAAATGATTTGAATAGAATAAAGCAGCAGTTGCAAAATTATAAGAATACTATTGAAAATCGCAAAATTGAGCTTATCCAAAACACCAAACTTCGCTCCGATTTAAAAACTAAAATTGATATTATCACTAATAATATCAGCGGTTTACAGAAATTACTAGAGGAAGCTAAAAACAAATGTGATTTTCTATCTTTAAATAAAAAATCAGTAAAAGAACAGCTGGAGCAAACTGAAAATAACATAATTTCTGCGCGAAAAATTTACGACAAAATAATTGATTCATTGCATCAAAAAGAGCTGAAACTGAGCGAATCGAACACATGGGTTCGGAATATTATCCAAAATTTTAGCAATAATTATCAAATTGATATTACCTCAACCGACATTTCTGTTTCGGAGGATTTCTCAGAAAGCGTTGCTAATCAATCGATTTCAGAATTGAAGCAGAAATTGCAAAATCTTGGAAGCATAAATTTTGCTGCAATCGAAGAGTTTGAAAAAGAGAGCGAGCGCCTGCAATTTCTGGAGAAGCAGATTGCGGATTTGGTTACGGCTGAAAAGACCTTGCGCGAAACGATAGATGAGATAAACCAGACTGCCGAACGGAATTTTATCAATACGTTTAATCAAATCCGCATAAATTTTCAAAATTTATTTAGAAAATTATTCAACGAAGAAGGCGAGGCAGATATAAATTTTGATGCGAATAATCCGCTCGAAAGCGAAATCAGCATAATTGCCCGCCCGCCAAACAAGCGCCCAAATTCAATAGAACAGCTTTCTGGCGGCGAAAAAACACTAACGGCAATTGCCTTGCTTTTCGCCATTTACCTTGTCAAGCCTTCGCCATTTTGTATTTTAGATGAGGTCGATGCTCCGCTTGATGACGCTAATGTGCGCCGCTTTTTGAACATTATCAATGAATTTAGCAAAGACACGCAATTTCTGATAGTTACACACAATAAAACAACTATGACGGCTGCCGACACTTTATATGGTGTTACCATGCAAGAGCCCGGCGTTTCCCAAACCGCATCTGTAAAATTGGATTCTAATATGATTTAAAACCGCATATTTATATGAATTTAAAACTTTTGAGATAAAATATTGTTTATGATTTGTACGTAGTATTCAGGTTTGCCGTCGTTTGTTGTTTCATCTGTTACGGCAGATAATTTTATTGTGTCAGTTTGCAGAAATTTTTTGAAATAATCAATGCGTTTTTTTGCCTTTTTATCTAAATTGGCATAGTATTTCCTGAAAGAAGCAAGCACATTTTTAGTTCTGACAATCGGCGTTATTTCTGTGCTAAACCATCGTAAATTAAGGACATAACGCAGCCATTCCAAACCATGATATACAGCTTTTGAAGTTTCGCTTTCGGCACCAAAATCATAAACTTCGCATTCGTATCCGAGAGCCAGCCACATCAAAAAATTATTGTCAATTTCCATTAAAATTCGTTCAAACTGAAATTGTTCGCAATGAGTTGATTGCAGGCGAATAAAATTAACATCATTTATATTAATATCGTATTTCTCCAATGCCTCAATGCCATTCGTTAGATTCAAAAATATTTTTTTCACAAATTATTAATATTTATTCATAAATCTATGCTTTTTCGTAAAAACCGACCTTTTTATAAACTTTGCGTAATGTTTTTGTCGCAATATAATTTGCCTTTTCTGCGCCGCTTGCGAGAATATCATTGAGCAGTTTTTTGTCATTTTTATACTCAATATATTTTTCGCGTATCGGACGAATATAATTTGCAACAGCCTCGCCAACAGCTGGCTTGAAATCACCGTAGCCTTTGCCTTCAAATTCCTTTTCAATATCAGCAAAACTTTTTTGAGTAGCTATATGGTATAAAGTAATAAGGTTAGAGATGCCGGGCTTTTCATTGGACATTTTTACATCACTTCCGCTATCAGTAACGCTTCGCTTAATTTTATTCATAATCTGTTCGTCAGTATCCTCGATAAAAATGACATTTTTTTCATTTTCGTCTGATTTTGACATCTTTTTTGTCGGATCTTGAAGCGACATAATTCTTGCCCCAATCTTGCTTATATAAGGTTCAGGCATTTTAAATGTATCAGAATAATGATGATTGAAACGCTGAGCTAAATTTCGAGAAAGTTCCAAGTGCTGTTTTTGATCTTCGCCAACCGGCACAAGATCAGCCTGATAAAGCAATATATCAGCAGCCTGCAAAACGGGATAAGCAAATAAACCAACATTCACATTTTCGGAATGAGTTTGAGATTTATCTTTAAATTGTGTCATTTT
>JAVBOP010000109.1:0-10097 GCA_031550405.1 Kapaibacterium sp. (SeqCode) | reverse complement strand
CAAATTTGTCATAAGTTTATTTGGAAAACAAGTTAATCTTGTTAATGCTGTATGATCACTGACATCCAAATTGGTGAATTGATTAGCAGAACAATCCAGATCCGTTAATGCTGTATGACCACTGACATCCAAATTGGTGAGTTGATTATAGCCACAATTTAAGCTACTCAGCGCTGTACAGCCACTAATATCCAAATTGGTGAGTTGATTATAGCCACAATTTAAGTTGCTCAGCGCTGTACAGCCACTGACATCCAAACTGGTAAGTTCGTTACCATAGCAAGGCAACGTAGTCAAAGCCGTACAGCCACTGGCATCAAGGCTTATAAGCTGATTATTATAACAATCTAAGCTGCTCAACGCTGTGCAGCCGCTAACATCCAAATTTGTCATAAGTTTATTTGGAAAACAAGTTAATCTTGTTAATTCTATACAGCCGCTGACATCTAAACTTGTAAGCGGGTTGCCATAGCAAGATAAATCAGTTAATGCTGTGCAGCCACTGATATCCAAACTTGTAAGCTGGTTAGCGCTACAATCCAAACCAGTTAATGCTGTGCAGCCACTGATATCCAAACTTGTAAGCTGGTTACCGTAACAGTTTAAATTAACTAAAACCGAACAACCGCTAATATTCAAATTTGTAAGCAGATTGCCTGAACAATATAATTCGCGTAAAGCTGTGCATTCGCTGACATCCAAACTGCCTGCAAAATGATATGTAAATGGCGGTTCACTAACCCAATGTATCGCCGTTATACGTTTTAGATTTTCCTCGTTCCAAGTAATAAAATAATGAATTTTGCTAACCCAGCTTTCGTCTGTCAACCAGTTTGCGCCATTAAGTATTGCCATATCATCATCGTCTAATCCTAATCTCTGTCCATTAGTTTGATATTCTTCATAAGAGTTTTGGATTAGGAAATTGCGTAGAGCGGTTTTATCATCATCGTGATATTCCCCAGCTTTTGTTGCTGAGCATATAAATGCAAAAGCAATAACCAATAAAAAAATCGTGTTTTTTGTTTTCATGATACTGTCCTTATATGTTGACATATTTATGAATAAATTTTAATAATAGTTGCAAATTATACTATGGTTTCGGCAGGCGCCGGCAGGTTTCACTCAATACCTGTGCGGTATGTTGCAAGGCGCATGAATTTAATACAAAGATACACAAAAAATAACTCTATATCTTGAAGAAAATCGACGCCGCTACAATAAAATTTCTCCAATTAAGTCATTTATTTACTCGTTTTTTTTAATCGTAAATCAACAGACAAACCCTAACCTGCAACAGGCTGCCAATGCGCTTTACCGGAGAAATCTTAGCATTACTGACAACCATATCATGGTCAATCAGCCCATACATATTCACAAAAGCCCGCCACCGAATCGGCACCATACAGCTGAACGTCGACAGGCTGCTGCTTGCCACTGTGATACTTGGCGCTTTCCTGCTGCTTGCAAACATCCCGCTTGTGATAACGTGGAAACAGACCGCATATATGGTCTTGAGCGGCATAACGGGACTTATGTTTGGCGATTACTGCCTGTTTAGGGCTTACGGCGAAATAGGACCGCGCCACACAATGCTTGTGATGAGCCTGTCGCCGGCAATCACGAGTATTCTCGCATGGATTATCTATGGCGAGACGCTGCCCCTGATTTCAATTATCGGGATTGGGATTACCATATCGGGGATATTGCTTGTTGTTATGGACGGCAATCATAGCAACGAACAGAGGGTGGAGATAAAGCGGCTGAAGTTTGCATTTCTTGCGGCTGTCGGACAGGCAGGCGGCATTGTGCTGTCGAAGATGGCATACTTAGATGGAGAGTTGAATGGCGTGCTTGCTGCGTTTATCAGAATGCCGGTTGCAGGCATATCTTTTGGCATAGCAATGTATATACTGCGGCGGTACAGGAATCCAATAAAGCTCTACAGGCGCGACAGGAAGTCGTTTCAGCTGCTAACGCTGGGTGCTGTTTTTGGTCCCTGCATAGGCATGACCTTGAGCGTCGTTTCGATAATGTACATACCTGTTGGCTTGGCATCCACAATATTTGCCACATCGCCTGTTATCATGCTTTTTATTTCCCATTTCCTGTACAGGGACAAGTTCTCATTCAAGACCATTCTTGGTGTAATCATCACAGTATTGGGTGTTTCCTGCCTGTTTCTCTGCCGATAGCGATAGATAAGCATAAGCTATAAATACCCAACAGCTATCAACTTTCATTTTGATATGCAATACCCAAAAGAACATTAATCCACTGGATTAATTAACATATCTTGATAACGGTTGTGTATTAGAGAGCTGTATAATGGTTTTATATATAATCGACAAATTATGAAAAAATATTCATAAATCATGGCTTGCGATATTAGATTGCTGATTTTTGTTATAAATTTAATAATCTTCGCATATTAATGTTGAACAGGCTAAGTATTGTTTATCTTTGATTGAATAGCGGACTCTTGCTATAACAAGCTGGTTTTCAGGTATTATTAGGTATAATCCCAAAGAATTGAAACCCATCATCTGCATTCTATTAAAACTGCCAATAATATTGCCATTTGCATCAATGGCACTTATTTCTACATCCGTAGAATCAGACATCACATAATAATCTATACCTATTCGACATGAATCCGGCGAAAATGCCATCGAATACTTCTTGATTTTTATCAAGGATATTGTGTCTTTGTACAGGATATTGGAATATACGGGGAATACGCCATTGATATATAAATTCGGCAGCGTATCGCCGCCAATTGTTATATCCTTCTTAAGATATGTAATATCATCAGTTACATAAAACATCATATCATATTTGCCATGCGGAACCTGCTTAAATGTAAAGCGGTTACTATCGGAATACACCTCCTGAAAGACTTCACCATTTTGCATAAGCCGAATTTTGATACTGTCAAATCCAATTTCAATATCTCTATACATATTATTGGCAGGGTCTGTAAGAGCTTCTATTGAAAATTTGCCATGCACTTCATCGCGCACAGTTACCGTATTGACAGGGTCATCGCTGCAGGCTGCCAGCATTATGCCAGCAGCCATTAACATTGCAAAAATAATTTTCGTTTTCATATTTTTTCCCTCCTATGGATTTAAATGACATTCTGATAAATTTTTACGTATGTCTTCGAGATTATCATTTATGCGATAATTTCCTGCTACATACCCAATTCCCAAAATGTATGAATTATCATCATAATTTTTTTTATATACAGCTGATATGCTAATTGCCTTTCTATCCTGACCATTATATCTATGAACATAGGTAGTATAATAATTACCGGTAACATCCATTTTATTGATGTGTACAAGAGATATTTGTTGCCTCTCTGTATTAAATTCAGGTGATAATATATCATTATTTTTAGGGCTATAACTTACTCTTTTATCACTATCCAGCTTAATATATGGGCATAACATCACAGGCTCGCTGTCTTTAGTTAATTTGCAAAACAAACCTGTGGAGGTATTAGTGTAATAAAAGAACTGGCTGTATCCATAATCTGTTGTGCTTTGCATTTTATACCATGTCTCGCCATTAATATCTTCAGTGCCGACAACCGCTAACAGCTCATAATAAGCATGTGAATAGCAAATTGTATTATGATCTACAAATGCACCATGAGAAACACTATACACCCAATAATTACCAACATTAAGCGGCATAATCAAATTGGTATCCTGTTGATTTTTAACAATATTGCCAAAATCTGCCTTTTCATGGCTGCTTTTTACGCCATCACTTACATAAGCGACTGTATCATCATCGCTGCAGGCTGCCAGCATTATGCCGGCAGCCATTAACATTGCAAAAACAATTTTCGTTTTCATATTTTTTCCTCCTATGGATTATTGTTATATTTTTAAAAAATTATTCATAAATCATCTATCTTATCACTACAAAAGGCCTTACATAACTTTTGCGTTGTGTTTGGATTATGCAATAATAATAGCCATTTGGCAAAATTTGCACATTGATTAGCTCTAAGTGGCTGCCTTGTGTATATTCTTTGTTCTCAATAGGCATAAGCACTATTTCGCCTAAGTTGTTTTGTATTTTGATAGTTACAACGTCGTACTCCGCTTCAATATCAAATTCTAATTTTGCCTCATAGTAACTCGGGTTAGGATATAAATTATTTTCGTCAGAGTTGTATTCATGTTCGTTTATATCTACAGTTACTAAGTCTCCGCAATACAATTTCACAAACATACATTTGTCATCTTGACTTAAGCCTGGAAGTAAATCTTTATGGGGATCATCTTTAGCTTCACTGTCCATAATTCCACTTAAAATGATCCCACTATTATCTTTTTCACAACTAAATACAACTCTACCTCTATCATCTACGTCGTAATAATGCCCAAATCCTAATGCGTGTCCAATTTCATGTAAAGCTGTGTAAGAGAAATAACGTAATTCAACTTTTGGCAAAGCACTCGCAGCATAATCGGCGTAATCTTCATTCACAAATGCAAAAACCTGTTTATCTGAACTTGTTGGATATTCTGTATCGTATAAAAGTTCGTTTGTAAAATTAAAAACTATTTTTGCACTATAATCAAAATCACCATCATTATAACGCATATCACATCCCCCATCCTCTTCCTTACCTTGTGTTTGAGCAAGGACGGATGTTATTTGCCATGGTTTCCCGCCTTCCTCTTCTGGTTTATAAAAATCAAAATCGCGAGGATTTTGCGTGAAGTACAAATTTATAGGACTTGGACATTGTCCCCAGCCATTGTTCTCATCTACTTCGCTACAAAGACAATTCCATTGATCACAAGCATCTTGAAATTCTTGTAATGTTTTTTCATGGCTTAATACACGCACTCCATTAGCATAAACTTCCATATCGCCTTCTACGTGCGTATATATAGTTGGTCCTGATGCAGTAGATCCAATACAAATTGGCAATTTTGCTTTCCTTAGTTTCAAGCCTGCATTTACATATTCTTTTCCCGACCAATCACCAGCAAGGCAAATTGTTTTCACCTCTTTGGCTTCTATATCACAAACTTTATACGGATAAAATCTATTTTGTGGGCATTCTATGGGTTGCCCGCAATCAGTGAAAACAGCTTGTGAAAATAAGCTGTAATTTAGTAAGCATAGACATGAAAATAATGTATATCTTATTATTTTTTGTGTTTTTTCCATATATTACTCTTCACAATTTTTAATTTTATCAATTTGCTCCTGTAAACGTTGCTTGAACTCATCTACAGGTACAGCTTCTCCAAAACCTAAATAATTACCTTCATCTAAAACAAATCCATTAACTATAGGATACATACCAAAAGATAAACCACCAGCTACTGGTATGATACCATCATAAATATAATTTGTAGCACTGCCTTCTTTATCACCTCCACCACCTGATATTTTTAAGAATACAATATATTCTTTTTCGCTGTTATCGGGTATCCAAGGCTCGCCTCCATCTATATAATTATACAACCATGTGGAACGTGAAGTACTTTTATAATTTCGAGGCCATTCGTTACAATATTGAAAAATCAAATTAGTTTGGGGATATGTACTTAGTAACTCATTTGGAACTTTACCAGCCTCTGAAAGAGTTTGCGAATTAGATATTTTTCCACTCTCGTACAAATAAGTTCCTTTATTACCTGCATATAGATAAGTATTTAAATCAGGTAAAATCTGCCCTTTTATTATGTCTAATACATTGCAAGATACAATTGTTAAACTTTTGCAGATAGCTCCATCTTCATCACCAATAAATTGAGTCCCATTAATTTTAATATGCAATATATATGAAGAATGAACGTAAGGATACTGCCAATTTAGACATTTATGAACAATTCTTTTATACAAAGAATTAGCTGGTATATCTTGATAAAGAGAACCTGTATTAAGAAATTTATGGAATCGAATAGGGGAATAATCTTCCATATTGTAAATATACTTTAAAGCATAAGCTATTGTATCACCATACCATATATTTTTGGCAAGTTCATTGACAATAATAATGCTACCGATATTTCGAGTAATACTATCAGCAATTATATAGCTTGCCATTATATCATAAGGCATGTCAGATGTTACACTGCAAAGAGGGAATTTAAGCCGTTCGCTAGCATAAAAGAAACCTTTGGCTTCTGGTCTATCTGGCAAGCCTGATCGTATTTGTGCATTTATGTTAGCCAATGAAAAAAGAGAAATTAATATTGTAGCTAATGCTACTTTAGTTAAAAAACGCATAATTACGTCTCCTGTATAAAATTAATTAATTATTTTTCTATTTTTGTATCATGATGAATTTTTTGGACGGAAAATAGAATAGATTTATGAATATTTGTTAATATTTCTATCTTCCGTGCATTGCTTCTTCGATTATTGTTTCTTCCAAAGTTATACTAAATATCTGTTGTTTAATAATGTTTTAATTTAACAATGCCAATATAATAAAAATATTCCATACAGACCAAATAAAAATTAAACTTTTTCAGCGGTATTTTATATAGCTATAATACAAAAGCAAAACCCATCAAATTACCTCCACAAACATCCAAATGAGTTGTAAATGTAATCTCTCCATTGCAATCGCAACTTGCATGTTGAACTATGGTTACAGTTGCTGCATTTGATATGGATATTGAAAAAGCACAAACTAATGCTGCTATGATTAATCTGCCTATCGCTTTCATTTACTTACCCTCCTTAAATGGAACGTTCTTAAATACACCATCTCTAATTTTAATAGTGTCATTACCTCGTGCTACCGTCATTGAAAAAGTACCTGAATATCTGCCGTTTTCTATCTTGGTTATTTCTAATGTACCTCCACCATATATACAATCATACTGTTTAAAATCATATGCAATACCATCCTGACCATATATGGGCTTAAAGTAGCATGCTTGTATCATACCTGTATCACAAACTCGATTGTATAAACGGTGCTTGCCAATCGAAAAATCTGTATATCCCGACAAAAAATCAACACCACCTTGACATAGACTTGCACCCTTATAGCCTTTCAGCAAATGATGATTTCCTACCCATCTTTCATTCGCGCAAAATTCTGGATCCATTACTTGCAGGTTGCCGTAATCGTCTCTCGTTCTAAACTGGAAAATAATTTCATCCGACTCAACCTCGCTAGTATCAACAGGTTTGACGCTTTTGGGTTGAGGATTATTCACATATTCGCCTGTATCGTTTTCGCAGGCTGTGAATACTAAAGCAGCAAATGCCGCTACAATTAGAAACAATTTCTGTTTCATTTCATCACCTTTAAGGTTAATTATTAAAAAATGTTAATTATATTGTTATATATTGAAAATTTTATTTAGAATTAATATAGCAGTTTTTTGGACGGAAGATAGAATAGATTTATGAATTTATTTTAATAATTCTATCTTCCGTGCATCGCTTCTTCGATTATTATTTCTTCCAAAGTTATACTAAATATCTGTTGTTTAATAATGTTTTAATTTAACAATGCTAATATAATAAAAATATTCCATACAGACCAAATAAAAATTAAACTTTTCCAGCGGTATTTTATATAATTACAGTTATCAATTTTCATTTTAATATGCAATACCAAATAACATCCCGCTATTGCGCAGCATCCCTCTACAAGAGGAAAATTGCGTAACTATCAATATTTACATGATATTATACATTCCACTTCTCTGATGCGGTAGGTTAGGTATAAACATTAATCCGCAGGATTAATTAAATAATATTGATAAATGTTGAGTATAAGCTATAAAGCTATAAAATTATAAAACCATAATCCATTTTCCCTTGTTGGATAAATTCATTAAATTTGCAGGTTATGAACAAAATATTCAATATCAGCGATGGCATAAATATCGTCAATGGGATTTTTCTCGCACCAATGGAAGGCATTACCGACCTGCCGTTCCGCCTTATATGCAAAGAGCTTGGAGCGGATATTCTATACACCGAATTTGTGGCATCCGAAGCTCTGGTGCGCGATGTGGAGAAGTCGTTTCGCAAGATACACCTTGATGACAGAGAGCGCCCCGTTGCCGTCCAAATCTTCGGCAATAATCCGCATGTTATGGCGCAGGCAGCGCTGATTGCACAGGAAGAGGGAGCCGATTTTGTCGATATAAATTATGGCTGCTGGGTGAAGAAAGTGGTGAACAATAACGCCGGCTCGGCACTTATGAAATCGCCCGAGCTTATGGCGGAAATCACCAGTCAGTGCGTGAATGCTGTCAAAATACCTGTTACCATCAAAACGCGCTTGGGCTGGAATAAGGAGAATATTAACATCTGCGAGATAGCCAAAATGCAGGAAGAGGCGGGAGCAAAGGCAATAACGGTGCATTGCAGGACACGCGATATGGGGATTTCGGGCAAGGCGGACTGGTCGTATGTCCCTAAAATTAAAGAACATATAACTATTCCACTGGTATTGAACGGCGATATAAATTCACCCGAAACGGTGGCAGCGGCAATGCAGACGGAAGGTGTCGGCGCAATTATGATAGGGCGGGCAGCTGTCGGCAATCCATTTATATTTCGCGAGGCAAAGCAGTTTATGGCGGATAATTCTTTCGAGAAGGCAGCGGTTCGGGAGCGGATGGATGTGTGCCTTCGCCACCTGAGGTATACGATTGAAGCCAAGGGCGGGCATGGTATATGCGAGTTTCGCAAACATTATTCGGGATATTTGCGTGGTATGTTTGGGGCTGCCACAGCAAGGCAGAGACTGGTTGTAGCGGAAAATTATGATGAAATATGCGGCATCATCGATGAATATTACCAATATCTTGAGGCGAACGAACGCTTGTCATTGCACGAAAATCCAGAAATACCCAAGGTCATCTGCCGCCGCTAAATTGATAAGAATGAATGCCATAACACCTTAGCCCATTTATGAATAAATATTCATGAATGTGATGCTTCCTGTTAGCCTTTAATATAGTGCTTGCCGGGGAGCTGGCGAATGAGTTCGTTAAATTCCAATTGGAGAAGAAGCACCAACAAATCCTGAATTTCCATTCCCGTTGCGTCGGCAATGGCATCCACATGTACTGGCTCGTGCGAAATGGCATTATACACCAATTTTTCTTCATCCGAATTGAATTTGGGCGGGGCAGAAGAAGGAGTGTCAAAACTGAGCCCATTTAATCCCAAATCCATTAGTACCATTTGAGGAGAAATGGCAATTGCCGCTATATTCTTGTAAATCAACGAATTGCAGCCTGCGCTCTGTTCCGATGTAATTGTTCCTGGCACTGCGAAAACCTCGCGATTTTGGTCTTGAGCAAATTTGGCTGTTATCAAAGAACCGCCTTTTTCTGAAGATTCCATAACCAAAGTAGCTTTTGAAATACCGCTGATAATGCGATTTCGCTGCGGAAAATAGCCCGGACGCGCCAAAGTGCCACATTTATATTCAGAAACAATGGCACCTCCGGATTCCACAATTTCATCAGCAAGTTGCTGTGAAATATAGGGCTTAATCTTGTCAAGCCCACTCGCTACTACCGCATAGGTAATACCTGCATTTTTTATGGCAGATTTGTGAACAGCAGAATCAATTCCATACGCTAAACCGCTTGTTATTATTATACCGCTTTTAGAAAATTCAGATACAAACTTTTCAGTAGCCAATTTGCCATAAGTTGTGCATTTACGGGTACCTACGATGGATATGGAAATTGAATTTGAATCTTGCAAATTGCCTTTGACATATAAGACGGTTGGAGGATATGAAATTTTTTTTAATAATTTTGGATATTTTTCATGCCAAATAGAAATGATGCTTATGTTATTATTGTCGCAAAATTCCAGCTGTTTTTTTGCCTCATCCAGATGCTCATTGCTCAAATAGGAAAAAATACTTTGCTTGATATCCGAGGATTTTTGTGCGAATTCATCGAAAGAATTATACTGCTCTATAATTTGGCTATGGCGTGAGTAACCCAACCCTTTTACATAAGTTAATGCGACAACACTTTCTAAATTCCAATCATTTGGTAAATATTTCATAAAAATAATATTGGCGGTTTATAATTATTGATTTAAACTGTTTTCATTCT
>JAVBOP010000118.1:0-11533 GCA_031550405.1 Kapaibacterium sp. (SeqCode) | reverse complement strand
GGAATGCCCCGTCCATATAAGCTCCGGATTGTCGGGATGCAGCTTGATAGATACTATCGTTGCAGGCGTATTATACAGTTCTGCCCAGTTCTTGCCATAATCTTTTGTGGCATACAGCCTGTTTGTGCTTGAGGTATAGATGTAATTCCAGTCCTTCTCGGATGTGGCGATGGCACGTAAGTCATTATTTACATCTGTCTTGGGAAAATCTGATATGCGTTCGACAAGCATGGAGTCATTATCAGCATTAGGATATTTTATCCACACATTCGTTCCGCATAATAGCATGGTATCAGGCGTTGCCGGATTTACTACAAATGTGGTAATCCATGTAAACCTGTCATCAATATCACCTTTAACTCCCCAGCCGCTCGGCATGGATGTATAGATATGGCTTAAGTCTTTTGGGTCGAACTGGCACTCCATACCGTCGCCGCTGCTGATGCGCCTCCATTTACCTTCCTCAAACAGGTGCGTGCCGTTATCCTGCGCGCCGGCAACCAGTATGTCGGCACTATACGGGTGAGAGCCTATGCGGTAGTACTGGGTGATATTCAAGCCATTCGATATATCCTCGCATATATAGTCCTCATCCGGCGTTGCAGGCGTTATGCCGCGATTTACTCCGCCATCATTGCCAATATATATCTCCTTGCCGTCTTTTGAAAATTCAAAGCTGTGAAAATCGACGTGATAGCCTGTATAGCTGCGCCAGTTCTTGCCGCCATCGAATGATATGTATGGAAATACGCCCGCTGCAAGCATGATATTCTTATCCACCGGCGAGATTTCCAATGCCAAATTGTAGAAGCCCTGCCTGTATATAAGGTCATATTTGCCACTGCTGTCAGAGTCGATGATATATTCTACCCTGTCCCAGTTAAGCCCGTTGGAACGGGACACATACAGCCCCTGGCAGCCCATTTCTATCCAGGAATGTGCAGCAACGGCATATACTGCTTTGGGATCGGCAGGAGTAACGGCAAGCTCAATGCGTGTTGCATCATCCATATGTTTTGTAACGTACCATGTCTGGCCGGCATCTTCGCTAACTATTATCTGGACAGGACCGCCATATTTAAAGGTTGTGGCATATATCACATCCGGATTATCAGGCTTAAGCTCTATATCGCGGAAATGATAGCCCGTAACCACCGGCTCCCAGGTATTGCCGCCATTAACAGTTTTGATAATGGATTGCGATGTGGTAACATATACGATGTCATGGTTTTCAGGATGCACCTGTATGCGGCTGCAATATATGGAGTCCGCCAAATCCAGCGTCTCGCCGCATATAGCCCATGTTTCGCCCCTGTCGGTGGATTTCAGAACGCCAACCGAAAATGATTTGAACAGTTCCCAGCCAGACGCATCGCCTGTTGTAGCATACATGATGTTATGGTTGGACGGAGCGATTGCAATATCCAGTATGCCTATCGACAATATATCCGTAAGCGGTATAACACTCCAATCTTTACCGCGATTTTTCGAATGCCATATACCGCCGCTTGCCGTGCCTATCCATATTGCGCTGTCATTGTCAGGGTCTATTTTTATACAGTTTACACGCCCAATTCCAGTATTGCCATCAATGGTATCTGGACCCAGTTGCTCCCACGTGCCGCCAAGCAGCCTGTTATTTACATTCTCTTTATGCTGGTTATTTATAAAGTGGTTAAGTTCATTTAGCATGAATTTGGCTGATACCATTTTTCCATCTGGCATCAGCTTGTTTTGCCACGAGGCTTCGGCACGGCGGAACTGCTTCCAGCCTTTCGGCATTGTGTCAAACGCAGACAGGAATTTGTCAACAACCGTTTTTTTCTCATAAAATGTCCTGTTGGCGGGCATGTCAAGCGGCTGCATATCCCGTATATCTTCTGATACTGCCATGTATCTTGCCAGCATCAGTAATATGCACATCAAAAATGATTTTTTTTTCATTATTCTACACCAATATTCTACTTCAAAAATACACAAAACCAAACAATTTCTCCCATTTTCTTGAAATGTAAATTATCTTATGAGGTTTCAAAAAAAATTCAAGCAAATAAAAACAGTGCTTGCTTGTATACAAAATATATTGTAGTTTTGCGTCTAAAAAATGGCAATATTGCCATAACCATCATAGTTACAGAAATCAATAGAAATTTAAAAAAAAGAAAATGAAGATACAGGAAATCGAAGAACAATAGATGCAGAATAGTGAACATACACATAAATACTTTTCACTGTTCTGCTGCAAAATAATTTTCCATTACAACTAATAACGATACGGATTATTAAAATAAATTCATAAATGGAGATAATACCATTTGCTAGTACAAATTTATAGCATAATTGCATGAACATATTGAAACGACATCTTTTTTTGTTAATGAACTTGTTAAATCGGATAAAAAATTACTTGATTTTTCAAGATTTTCGAATAATTTGTTAGAAAACTCTTGCTTAAATTTCCAGCAAATTTTTTCAGCAGGATTCAATTCCGGACCATACGGCGACAAAAACATAAGTGCAATATTATCAGATGCTTGCAATGATTTTTCTTTGTGAAGTGCGGCGTTATCTAAGACGATTATTTTAAATTAATTTTCATCTTGTTTGGAAAATTCGTCAATAAAATATTGAAAAATAACGCGAGTTAAATGTAATTTTGCCTGAATATTTTTTTATTTGTATTGGCATTTTTATGCGAGGAGCAAAAAGCGTTCCCGCATGTTTCCTTAATAAATTTTCAAGCTCTCGTTCACTTTCTGCAATAACATTCGATGTTTGGTAGTTTTATAGTGATTAATTGTTGTATTGATTTCTCTGTGTCTCATAATTTCCTGCACCTCAGGGATTTGTCATAGAATTTTATGGCTATCCAGTAGCTATTTGCTTAAAATATTAATGGCAGATTCGATTAATGTATCTTTATTGTTTTTTAGATAGTTAATATCAGTTTTGATTGAAATATCTGGAACGACTGGTGAGTTGTACAGCGCCTTTCCTGAAGGAGAATATCCATACATCGTGCCAAGCGAAATAGAAAAAATATCATCAAGCCGAATCGGAATTGACGTAATATAAGAGCCTTGCGTTGGCTGTCCAATTATTTTTCCAATTTGCAACTCTTTGACAACAGAAGCAAATGTCTCGCCTCGACCTGCAGTTTTCCAGTTTGTCAAAAATATAAAATCGCCCGACAATCGGTTTTTAGCAGGATAAACAGTATTAAAATCATAAGGATAGCTCATTTTCTTCTTGTCAGGCATTACAAAATATGGAACGCATTGCCGGGAAGTTTCAAATGGCGAATTGTGTATCAAAGTTAAAAAAATCTCCGAAACAGAAAGTTCGCCACGCAAATCAATAATAAATTTATCATACTTTTTCAAGCTATCTAAAAGCGCTCCAATATTTTTATCCGTGAGTATTGTAAAATCAAGGTAAACTATATTATTTTCAAATAATTGCAGTGGGTTTGGCAATTCGACGCTTAAGTCATTAATTCGAGTATTCCGCACAATTTTTTCCGTTTTTATTGCGCCATTTGCCCCTTTATATTTGATTGTTGCAGTCGAATTTTTTTCGCCAAGCCGGAACAGCGAAACGGCTTTGATTTTCTTCCATTCACTATTATTCCCTGTAAACATATTGCCAAAATATTCATGAATGCTTTTGCCATTTATTTCAATGATTTCATCGCCAATTATGAATTTTTTTTCATTTTTCTCGTTAATATTAGATATAAATAGCCGATTATCAATAAGTTCAAGCAGAAATGGAAAGGAATAATTTTGTGACAAATCGCTTTCGAACCAAGCACGCGCACGCACATCGTCGGTAATATCAAGCATATCGTTCAATATATTTTTAAAGCCTGTCGCATTGTCGCAAGTTGCAGCATTTTTTAAACTTAAAGGCAGCAAACCATCTAAAAGCGTATTGTCAATATTCGTTAATGAAAAATGTTTTATTATATTCCATACATTTATGACCATCGCCAATCTGGACGCTCTATCCTGCCAATTCAGCGTAAAATTCTCGTTTTTTCCTGTTGGATACAGCAAGCCGTTTGATTTTGGAAAAGTCTCATAACTTATTTTTATTGTATCACTTACTTTGGTTTCTGCAAATTCTGCATTTATCGTAATTGGATAAATTATATGCAATTTCTGTCCAATATCAGCTCGAACTATATCATTTGGAAGAGGCAACTGCGGTGTGGCATTGGCATTTGTAAAAATAATCAGCGAATGGCTTCCTTCATTTTTCTCTTCGGAAGAATAATTTATGTCATAACCATCAGCAAAAGATTCCTGCGGAACCATCCAATTTTCGTTATTAAACGACAAAATTTCCTCAAAATCAGAATTTTTAACCTTTATGGGAATGGCGTATTTTCCATCACGAACCAACACATTTACGTCATCAAAATAGGCTTCACCATAGCCGTGCAGCTCAAGTATTAATGCCGCCCGAGTGGCGCTATCAGGGATTTTGCCAAGAATATCAATGCTTTCCCAATTATCCAAATTGACAGTATCGCTCGTTTCATAAGCAATAAAATCGCCAAGCATATTCTCATATCGAATGCTCAAGCCAGCCGTAGCCCCATGATGAAATTTTTTTAATTTTGCCTTCACATTTACAGCTATTTCCTTGCCCTGATGCTCCTGTAATTGAATATATTGCACAGCAATGCCTTTATGCTCCTTCAGCGAGCCTTTTAAATTGACAACCTGCTGTTTTGTAAGGTAGTTAGGATTGATTTTCGACGGTATTCCCGTATAAAGCCACGCAAGCTTATAATCCGTTTCATTTTCAGGCTGAACAATGTTTTCATTCGGGTTATTGGATATGACAGTTTGCGGTGCTATTGCTCTGAAAAATGCCTGCAAAGAGTCAGCAATATTTGAGTTTTGAGTCATTTTTTTTGCCTGAAATATTCCTGCCAATGCAATATCATTCCAATCTGCTTCCATTGCTTGTTTTGTTGGACAAAAATATTTTATATGCCCATAAGCATTAGCAAATGCAGTTAAATAGCTAAGCTCAATATTTGAAAGGGAAACAGGCTTTTCATAATTTAACGTATCATTGCCAGCAGTTTCAAATTCGCAAAAATCCATATATATGTCGGTGCTACCTTCAGAACTTATGCCAAAAGTGATGGTTTCAGCAGCATCTGGAATTTCCAGTTCAACAGAAATTTTTTGCCATTCATTCTTCAAATATACAGCGTCATTTCTATTATATGCGTAATCTTCCTTCGCCTTTGCACTTATGAAGATTTCAAACGCACTTGTAGGATTTTCCGCAAAGCACATTGCAGAGAATCTAACTCTCTTATTTTTATGGAACGTAGCATCTATCTGCTGATAAATCGCAGCCTTTGTAGTATTATTAATATTTGCATTGCCCTGATATTTAATAGAAAGCGAATTGTCGCCATGAAATACTCTGGTATTACTGATACCTGCAGCATATCCAGCTTCCGCACCGCGCTTATTCAGCTCCCAGCCCGATGGCATTTCACTGGTACTGTTATATTCAAAATCCAAATTATAAGGTGAAATTAATTGAGCTTGCAGCGGCAAATTTACAATAAGAGCTATATAAATCAGGCAATAAAGAGGTATTCGTTTCATTAGTTTAATTAAAAAAAATTCATTATTCGCACAAAAGAGAGTGTATCCTCATTTCCCACAAATATAGCAAATAATTTGGAAAACATGGGCTGCAATTAAAATAAAAAACCCACATGCGTGGGTCTCTTATGTAATTGAAAAATGCTGCTTATACATTGCCAAACAGAGCATCAATGTCCTCTTGAGAAAACTCTTCAAGATTCTCATTGTTTTCCAAATTTACAGCAGGTGTTTGCTTTGAATCGGCGGAAGCCTCCTGTTCAAAGGAACTTAGCAATGAATCAATATCGGTTTCACCGCTCTGTTCTTCATCAATATCAATGATTTTTCCGCTATTAATATCCGCCATAAGCGAATCAATATCATTCTGGCGGGTTTCTTTTTTGCCGATGGAATCAACCGCATCCGGGTCAAAAGCAATCGCCCGGTGAAGTTTGGAAATTTTTATATGTTCATCATTTTCAAGCTCCTTATGAGCTTCATCCTTATCGGAATTAAGATATTGCATGATTCTCGAAAGCCGCTTTTGTATGTTTTCCAATAAATGATTCACGGCTGCAAGTTGTTGCGCTGTAATATCCTGAACTTGCAATGACATAATGATTGAATTAGCTTCATTGGTCATTTCCGTCAAGCGGTTTACCGTCTTTCCTATAATCTCGGAATGTTCGCTTGAAGTGGCATTTTTCATCCTGTCAATGAAGAGATTAATCTCGGGCAGAAGCGCAGCTAAGTCCTTGCCATTTGCAATACTTGCGGCAATAGTTTCCAAGAGGGCGACAGGATTTGCCAGCCTTTGTTCGTCGATTGATTTCAGCTCTTCCAGTTCATCGATAACTGCAAATAAATCATTGGTGATTTTATCCACTATATCCATGATTTCAGTTGTTGCCATTTCAGTTGCTTCTGTAACTTTAGAAAGCTGCTTTGAAGCGTTCGGCATTTTATTTAGATTTTCCTGAATTGCATTGTTTACCTCTTCCAGAAGCGGAGTTGTATCACCCACAAATGCAAATAACTCTTCCATAAATGGAAGCATACGTTGTCCGAGAAGAAAGAGTGCTTTAAGCTCATCAACCTTTTGACCAACAGCTTTTATATCCATAACATTTATTAAAAAAAATTAATTAAACACCTTTGCTTAAAACAGCATCCATTTTTTCTTTTAGAATTGCAGGAGTAAATGGTTTAACTACATAGTTATTAACTCTCGCTTTTAAAGCTTCAATTATATCCTGCTTCAATCCGCGAGTTGTAACCATTATAATTGGCAAATGCTTATAATCATCATGCGAGCGAATGGCTTTTGTCAATTCCAAGCCGCTCATATTCGGCATATTCCAGTCGGTAATTACAAAATCTACTTTTGCACCCGATTGCAGCTTGTCAAATGCTTCCTGCCCATCCCCAGCTTCCACAACTTCTGTATAACCAAAGGTTTTTAAAGCATTTATAACTATTCTTCTCATCGTGGGAGAATCATCCACTACTAAAAACCGCATTATATTTCCTTTAAAATATTAATCAATTAAATATTTAGTAACTTCGTATTGAATACGTTTGGTGTTAAATGGCTTCACTAAATATGAATCTGCACCAGCTTCCAAACCTGCTCGAATGTCCTCATCAGTAGAAAGTGAAGATAAGATTATAATAGGTAAGTCCTTATATTCAGGCTCCTTACGAATAGTGCGAATCAGACGCAATCCGTCAATATTTGGCATATTTAAGTCTGTAATTAACATGTCTATTTTGCCCTTAGGCAACTGCTCAAGCGCATCCATGCCGTCCTCAGCAGCAATAACTTCATGCCCAATCAGCTTAATAGAAAATGCTATAAATTTTCTGACTGAACTTGAATCTTCTGCAACAAGAATTCTTTTTGCCATTATATTTCTCGACTATATGTTTCTTAAAGACAAATATACTTATTTATGCGCACTTGTAAAAGCAATATTTCACCAAGCCAAATTTTTGCAATAGTCATTTATATTGCATATCGACATATATCGGCATCTTTTCTCACAACATAAGCAATATCCTTTCCTTGAATAATTTATCTACGCCAAGTAATTAATAGTGTTATCTAAAGATATATATTGCATATTGCAATTAATAGGTATGTCAATAATATTTAAATCTATCAACAACAATCCATAAGTATCTTTTTTTTAACATACATACGTATGAAGTTCGTCGATTTTAACAATATTTGCAGGCGCATCGTTTTTAGGTAAATCTGCCTATTTTATGAATATTTTTTCATATTATATCAATCTGACAGAAAGCCAAACCTTCCAAATACATATCAAGAGCTAATCGCTTTGTTTTTAAGGGCTTAACATTAGATTTGCTCTCAAGCAAAAAGTTAAAACCGCAGTCTTTGCAAAGATAGCGCTGACGCCCCCCAAAGAAAACCATGTTTAACTTTATTTATGCTGTAACAACGTGGATAACTCATATATTTATAAACTACTTAATATTAAATAATTACAAATACAATAAATGTATCTATATTTTACAATACCCTATAGCAAAGTTATAGTAATACTTATAAATGTTTTAAGACACGATTTATGGGTACTTATTGACGCTATACATTACATTAAATTTGTTTTTCAACAGACACTTATTCAATCATATATATATCTTTAGATAATATCCTTATTTTAATTAACAACGGTATGTATTTGAGGGTGTTGGTGTTTGTAAGTTGTGTATTTGCTTTGGATTATGCAGCTTAGTTGCAGTTTTAAAAACATTTATTATTATGTACACGTACAATAAGCCATCATCTTAAAATTCATTTGTGTAAGTTTAAGATGTTGAATAATTCACTAATTTATTAATTATTTTTATGTGAGAATTAACATGAAAGCACTATCAAGAATTTTAATTTCAGCATACATGATGTGCGCCATAACAATAGCTGTGAGTGCACAAAATGCTCCAGCTGCACCTCAGCCGCCAAATAATGGCTTGGATATGGAGGCGATAAAACAAGCAAATAATCCTTTGGCACCTAAAAAAACATTCAATGTGCATAATTATGCAACACATTCGCTTTACGGTGTTGAAGATGCAACAATGAACAGCCTGATGCTGCGATATGCGCAGCCTATAGGACCTATCTTTTTGCGGGCAACAATGCCTTTTACGACATTGGCACCTGTCAATTCTTCGCCAACAACCGGGTTCGGTGATTTTAGTGTATTTGCTATTTACAAATTGCCCAACACACCTGAAGGCGTCAGTTTGGGTATTGGACCTATGCTGGTGGCACCTACCGGTTCTCATGGCATGAGCCAAGATAAATGGCAGACAGGTCTTTCGGCAATGGCATTTTTTGCAAAGAGCCACACCATTCAACTGGGTACTTTGTTGCAATGGCAATTTTCTTTTGCAGACAAAGAGGAGCTGCCTGAAGGAATTGAATCGGAAGATATAAGCATATTAACACCGCAGATCTTTATTTTCTGGCAATTAGGCGGAGGTACATATTTGCGCAGCACAGGGATTTGGTCTTTTGACTTAAATAGCGGTAACTACAATGTTCCATTAGGGTTAGGTATCGGCAAGGTTATAAAGGCTGGCAATTTAATATTTAATATTTTTATGGAGCCGCAATATTCAGCATTGGCAGAAGGTATGGGACAGCCTAAGTTCCAAACATTTATTGGATTTAACACTCAATTCTAAACAAAAATTAATAAAACATATGAAACTGTCCTGCAAAAGTAGCGGCAGTTTTTTTTATGGTATAAGTTGTAAATTGTATCTATTTAGCGATAAAAAAACAATCTATCAGGCAAAAAAACAGATATGGTATTTTCTATATTATATCTTTTTTGTATATTAATAGAAATTATGTACAACTATTAGAGATTAAAAAATGAAAAAACGATGTTTGTTTTCTATTCTTGTCTGCATAATGGCAGTAAATACTTATGCAGCAACATACGAGGCATCAACAGAAACTGAATTGCGAGATGCAATAACTACAGTAAACAGCGGTACAGGCGGCGACACTATAAAAATTACAACAGACATTGACCTTACAGAACTTCTTCCTAAAATTACCAAATCTCTCTTTATATCAGGCAATAACACAACAGACAAACCAATTATTAATGCAAGCAATGCTCCGTCAGCAGGTACTGATACATATCAGGAAGCGTATGTGTTATGGTTTGAAGAAACTGCTGCGGATAATAAGGTAGAGAACCTTATACTTACAGGTGCTACAGCGACATGTGTAAATAATATTGATGATGAGAGTATTAATGCTTTTGCTTATGGCATATATTCAGCAGGCAAGATAATAACTAATAATGTTGAAGTGTATGAAATCTCCGCTTCTGCTACAAATAATAATGATATAGCTCATGCTAATGGTATAGGAATATGTATTTGGGGCGAGGGTGCGGTTAATAATGCAATTATTACTAATACAGTAGCAAGTGGAAATTCTGGGACTGGTTCAGGTGCTACACCTCATCTTAGTATTGGTGTTGCTTCGGGTATAGCAATTCTATATAGCAATGCAATTATTGCCAATACAACTGTAAGTGGAAATACTGGGACATCGATAACTGATGGCATTATGATTAGTTCCGGAATTTTAGTGCAGTATGGTTATGAAAACAGTGTGGTTATAAACAATGTAACTTCTGCTGGCAATACTAATGGTATTGCACTTATAGGTGATGCGTCTCTTGATATATATAATTCCATCCTGTATGACAATAATATTGCTGAGGGTTACGATTTATATAATCTTGGGGCTGGCGAAATAACAGGAACTATGAATTTATACAACACTGCTTATGGTCCGGCTGGCGGTTATACAGACAACATATTTTTTGGTGAAGGTGAACAGGCTTGCAAAGCCCTTACTTATATGGTAGTTGCGCAAAAATTATTGTTGCAGGGCTATGACAGGTTTGGAAATATGACAGATGAGGCGAAGGATGCTGCATATTATAGACCTAATTCTATAGGATTTGATATTGAAAATTTGGCTGACAGCAATGGCGTAAGCAGCATATTGGCAGGTGCAGGTATGACTGCCGCACAGGCTGACAGTGCAATAAACTATGACCAGCTTGCTGCTAAACGTAATATAGATATTTATGGAAAATATACGGCAGGCAGCATAGAATATGCAGTATCCGGCATAGATGATGATGCGTTAAGTATGCCATCTGTATACGCTTATCCAAATCCGGGCAATGACATGCTAACTATCAGCAATATAGACAATAGAATAATTAAAAATATTTCATTATTTGACATGTCAGGCAAGCTGTTAGCGGCATACAGCAATATATGTAACTCCATATATAGCATAGATATATCTCCATATCCCACAGGCATGTACATGCTTGACGCAGATGGAGAGGTTGTGTGGTTCATGAAAGAATAAAATAACGATAACATATAAGGGCGTATAGCAGTTAATTATACGCTCTTTATTTATATGTATGCGATTTATGAAAAAATATTCATAATCCAATCATGTCCATTTTTTCCAATTTTAAGTAATATATTTATTGTATTTTAGTAAGGAATGGAAATTTTTCAAATCATACAACCTTCGATAATACTTGCTCCTTGTATAAAACATTATTGGTTTTTGCAAACGAATAGCGCGTCTCAAACAATCCAACGCACTATTTCAACAGGATTTATATGTTTGATGTTTCATCGTGGCGATCGAATATTTTCTGCGAAGAATAAAGATTGGCATCCGTATGCTTTTTTGAGCGGACAGGAAATGGCACATAGCGACTTGGTATATAGTGGTAACATTGACATGATTGTTGTAGTATTTAAGCCATTCGGAGCAAAAGCGTTTTTTAAAATGCCGATGACTGAACTGAAAGAACAGCATA
>JAVBOP010000173.1:0-18168 GCA_031550405.1 Kapaibacterium sp. (SeqCode) | reverse complement strand
AGGCTCGGATAATAAGCCTGTCACGCAGGAAATCTGGCAACATTTGAAAGACATCAGCACTAACCAGCTTTCAAATAAGAGGTTATATGTTTTTGACGGATATTGTGGTGCTAATCCGGATACGAGATTAAAAGTCCGATTCATTATGGAGGTGGCGTGGCAATGCCATTTTGTTAAAAATATGTTCATAAATCCAACCGAAAAGGAGCTCGAAAATTTTGAGCCTGATTTTGTGATATTTAATGCCTCAAAAGCTGCCAATCCTAACTGGAAAGAGCAGGGCTTGAATAGCGAGGTCTATGTGGCATTTAACCTTGCTGAAAAAATGGCTTGCATAGGGGGGACATGGTATGGCGGCGAAATGAAAAAAGGCATGTTCTCTGTGATGAATTATTTTCTTCCTCTGAAGGAAACAGCATCAATGCATTGCTCGGCAAATCAAGGAAAACAGGGAGATACAGCAATATTTTTCGGCTTGTCCGGAACAGGAAAAACTACATTATCAACCGATCCTGAGCGTGAACTGATAGGCGATGACGAGCACGGCTGGGATAATGATGGCGTATTCAATTTCGAGGGTGGATGTTATGCAAAGTGCATTGATTTGGACCCGGATAAAGAACCCGATATTTTTAAGGCAATACGCCGCAATGCGCTGCTTGAAAATGTTGTGCTGCGTGATGATAACTCGATAGATTTTGCAAGTAAAGCCAAAACCGAAAATACACGCGTATCATACCCTATATCGCATATAGACAGAATAGTAAAGCCTGTTTCAAAAGGCACGCACCCTAAAAACGTAATATTCCTGACAGCAGACGCCTTCGGAGTTTTGCCTCCTGTGTCCGTGCTGACAAAAGAACAGACAGAATACCATTTTTTAAGCGGCTATACAGCCAAGCTTGCAGGAACCGAAAGAGGAATAACCGAACCGCAAGCCACGTTTTCATCTTGCTTCGGCAGTGCCTTTTTGCTATTGCATCCTACGGTATATGCTCGCGAATTAACACGAAAGATGGAAGCCAATAATTCGCGCGCTTTCCTTGTTAATACTGGCTGGATAGGCGGACCGTATGGTATTGGCAAGCGAATAGACATACCAGTAACTCGGGCAATAATTCGTGCCATATTGGAGGGCGATATTGACCAAAATCAACTTGAAGAGTTGCCGATATTTGGTTTGAAAATACCTGAATTTATCAAAGGAGTTGAATCCCGCATGCTTAATCCGAGAAATTTATGGGACATACCTCAAAAATGGGATGAGCAGGCAAAGGTGCTGGCACAAAAATTTATTACCAATTTCGAAAACTTTACAGACACAGACCGAGGCAAAGAGCTGGTTCTTGCCGGACCCAAATGCTAATGCCTATTCAAAATTTATGACTGAAAGAGTCCTGCTTTTTAATCAAGCAGGATTTTTTTTGAATTTTCACATCCGCATATTACCAACATCCTACTGATATATGCTATTCCTTAGATGCTGAGGATTTAGAATTGTGATGTGCTTTCTGGTGGCTTTTATTATACCGTCTTGCTCCATTTCCGCAATAGTTCTCGCAAGAGCGGGACGCGTTACGCCCAAATAATCAGCCAATTCAGTTTGGTTTCTGTCTAATTCCACATCTGTTTTATTCTCTGGATTGAGCTGCAAAAGATAATAAGCAAATTTTTTTCTTATGGTTTTAATGGATGATATTTGCAATCTATCCGCCAAAAATTGAGCTCGATTGGCACTGTATTTCATGTATTCCTGCATGAAAGCTGGGTTTTCAGCCATCAAACGCATAACTTCATTTTTATAGATAAATGCAATTTCAACATCATTTAGTGCCGTTACATCGACTGGAAAACGGTTATTGTCCGAAAATAAAAACGCAGGTGCAAGCGGACACGGCGCTTTGAGTATTTCAATGCCCAGCAAATTGCCACTTTCAGTTATCATTTCCGTTTTTACCGAGCCGTTCATCAATATATACAGAGCGTCGCAAGTGTCGTTTTGGCGAAATATCAGAGTGTTTCTTGGATATTTTTTAATTTTATAACTCAAATTATATATATACTTACCTTTATTATTTGCCTCCAGACTGTCAAAAATGGGACACGTCAATAAATCAATACTCATAGCACAAATATAGCAAAAAGTATTTAGTAAATACCGCTGTTTCGTTTCCATAAAATCAACAAATTATGATTTTTTTTTCATAATTCCATGAACTTATTTCGCAAAATTATAGCGCAAAGATTGTATATTATAAATAATATAATTAACTTTGCAGCTTATTATTAATGAAATTACATGGCAAAATTTTTTTCAATAATTGCGTTTTTTTTTTGTCCGGTCATTTGTTTGCACAGGGATTTGATTGGCAATATTCTGCAAGATTACCTTTTGAAACGCCAAAATTATATTATGGCGCAAACGTAAGTTATGGAATAATTAGCTCTTATGGAAAAATTACTTTTCTCGAAAATCGTATTTCATGTCCAAATTTTGAAAATGGAAATGGGGCAAAATTTTCATTCGGTATAAATGCTGAACTGTGGAATACGAAAAACCAATTTGCATACATCGCCTCGCTCAATTACGACATAAATTCATTAACTTATAATTCTTACGATTCAGTTCCTGTATCAGAGACCGTATTTGCTAAGTATAAAAGCGAATTAGAACTAAATTTTTCTAATATTTCCGCTGCATTTGGATTAAAATATCGTTTACTAAATTCGCATTTTCATGTCAGCGGCAAAGTAAATTTGGATTTCACAATTACAGATAATTTTAACGCTACAGAGCGCATTGCAAATCCGGATGAAATTCCGTATTGGGAAAGAAATATTGCAAATGGAAATATTTATGATATTCGCAAAATAACTATAACGCCTGATATTTCAATTGGTTATGATGTCGAACTTGGTCGAGGAATTTATGCTACGCCAAAATTTTCGCTCGAAATTCCTGTAATGAGTATGATGGAAAATGACAGTATCAAAAATTTAGCGTACATGTTTGAATTATTAATAAATTTTAATTATTAAATGAAAAATATATTGATTGCAGCTGGCGGCACTGGCGGGCATCTTTTCCCTGTTTTGGCTGTGGTTGAAAGCCTGAAAAATATGTTGCCTGAAGTGAATTTTGAATTTTTTGGCAGAAAAGATAAAATAGAAGGGCGCATCGTTCCTCAATTAGGCTATAAATTGCATGAAACAAATTTTAAAGGAATTGTGAATTTTTATTCATTTAATACTCTTAAAATGCCATTTCAGCTTTGCAGTGCAACACTTTCGATGTGTAATATTATCAGAAAAAATAAAATTGATGCTGTGATTTGCGCTGGCGCTTACTTAAGTTTGCCGCCCGGTATTGCTGCGCATTTAACTGACACAAAATTAATTTTAATGGAATCGAATGTGAATCCGGGCAAAGCTATAAATTTTCTTGCCAATAAAGCTGATTTAATATTTACTTCATTTGCTGAAACGCAAAATTTCTTTAAGCCTAATATATACAATAAGTTAAAATGTTATGGCAATCCTGTTCGGCAAGAAATTATAAAGAAGCAAAACAAAAAAGAAGCTGTGGAAAAATTTAAATTGAATCCGAAAAAGCCAGTCGTGCTTGTATTTGGCGGCAGTTTGGGTGCAAAATCAATTAATGATGCTGTTCTGAAAAATCTGGAAAAATTTGAAAAATCCAATTATCAAATCATTTGGCAAACAGGTGATATTCATCAGTTCAACATCGATAAGCTTCCACAAAATATTGTAGTTGCAAATTTTATCGATGATATGGCAACAGCCTATTCCGCCGCAGATTTAGTGGTATCTCGCTCTGGTGCAACGACGGTGGCAGAGTTGTGTGTCGCTGGCAAGCCTTCCATACTTGTGCCGCTTCCTTCTGCCTCGAATAATGAGCAATATCACAACGCCAAAGTCTTACAAGACAATGATTCTGCAATACTTATCAAAAACAGCGAAATAGAAGGTACGCTTTACAATTTAATAGAAAATTTATTAAATAACACAGAAAAACTGCAATTTATGAGCAATCAAGCCTTAAAATTAGCTCATCCAAATGCCAGCTATCGTATTGCTACCGAAATCATAAAAATATTTTAATAATAAATTACTCATATTATGCAACATATAATAAAAATAGCGCCATCAATGCTTTCGTCTGATTTTTCCAATCTACAGAGCGAGATAGAGAAATGCAACAGCTCACACGTAGATTTGATTCATATAGATGTTATGGACGGGCATTTTGTGCCAAATATCACCATCGGTCCGCTCATTGTCAAAGCTATAAAGCCGCATACCCAAATCCCGATTGACTGCCACCTTATGATAAGCGAGCCGGATAAGTACATTGCTGAATTTGCGACAGCGGGTGCTGATTATATCTCCGTGCATGTCGAAGGAGCAGTCCATCTGCATCGAACTATTAGCTTAATAAAGGGGTTAGGCATTAAGGCAGGCATTGCTCTGAATCCGGCAACTCCGCTTGAATATGCGTATGAAGCAGCAGAATTTGTTGATTTTGTGTTAATGATGTCGGTAAATCCCGGCTTCGGTGGACAGAAATTCATAACGTCATTTCTGCGGCGTGCGTCAAATCTGCGCAACTATTTGGATAATCATAACTTACAGCACGTAGAAATAGAGGTTGATGGCGGTATAAAAGCTGACAATTTAGCCTCTGTTATTGAGGCAGGTGCCAATATGATAGTATCTGGCTCCGGTATTTTTGAAGGCAGTTTTGCAAGCAATATCGCTATGTTCCGGCACATAATAGCAACAGCAAAGCCATCAGCATAATATTTTTTGATTATATTGTTATTTTGTTTTATATTTATGTTTTTACATTGATTATGGAGATATAAATAAATGAATAGGATTGTTTTAAAATTGACATTAATGGTTTTAATCGGATTTGCTCCTGCTTTGGCACAAGACAATGCGAAATCTGTTAATGAGTATCAGGACAACGAAGCTATTAAATTTAAATTTAATTATGGGTTCATAGAGCGAGCGTTCTATATTTATAAAGTAACAGTGGATACAAAAATTCACAGGAAATATCAGGACAGCACAACTCAAGATTTTTCAAGAAAAAAGGATGTATATATATCATTGAGAAATCCGACCGCATTGCAAGATGGGTTTGCCATGGTGAATACCAGTATTGATTCTATCAATTATGAGTTTACAGACGGCAAGCAAAAGATCAGATGGAATTCGCAGGCAGATGATATGGAACTCCCCGTTGGGCAGCCCGATTTTGATGAGATTTTTGCGATTACAGGCAGATATTTTACAAGCCATATCTCGCCATATTACGAAGTGGCACGCATCGACGGAGAGCTTTTGGAGAGAGGGCGAGAAGAGGCGAGTGAAATACCCGACAGCGTTTTAAGGCAAATTTGGATAAATGCCATATCCGACAATAACTTAAAGCTATATACCGATCCCAATAAAAATGTCATACGCAACGGGCGCTTCGACAAGGATTCGACGTGGCAGATGAAATTTGCGATTCCAATAGAAGGCATTACTTATACATGCGACACCGCTGCGGCAACATTTTACCTTTTTGATTCAAAAAATTTCCATATCAAGGCTGTAATGCCTTATATGTATCCAAGCCAAGAAACAGCCGCTGTTACTGGAATGGACAGGGTTTTGCTCGGAGTGGACAGCACCAGCAACACAAAAGGATTTTGGGATATCAGCGTATCGCCGCGCGGCATGTTAAACTCTGCTGAAGGCGAGTTCACAACCAATGCCTATAGAAATTACAAGGAAATTAAATTTAAGGATGAGATAATCACCAATATTAAATTTAATTTAGAAAGAACCGTCAAATGGGCTGATTAATGAAATTAACGTCAGAACTTGCATACGAATTATTCAGAGGGTATTATATAGAGCGATGGAACGAAGCCATACGGATGATGCCGCTGATTGAAATGGACAAGCACGGACATAAGCTGATAATTGCATATTGTATTGGCAAGTATGAGGAAATGCAGGGACATAAGGTTAATTGGCGCTTCATCATTCAAGATGCTATTTTCGAACTTTTGCGGCGAATAGTAATATCTGATATCAAGTCGCCGATTTATCAGGAAATAAAAAAGCAAAAAGATGTATTTCGCAACCTGAATATATATGTTTACAATAAATTAAAGGACAAGCTCGGCGATGATGAAATTAGAAATGACTTCCATCATTTTTTGACTAATGGAGCAGAGCGGGATAGTTTGGATTACCAAATAATAGATGCAGCACATATTTATGCAAGTTATTGGGAGTTTCAAATTGTAAAAAAATTTAACCCATTTGAATATCAGAGCCGCAAGACAGAATCCGAATTAGACGAAAAATTAAAGTGCTATGAGCATCTTAGCGCTATTCCCAAGTTGCTTGGAAATCAATCAATTAAGAATTTTATTGATATATGCGGGCAATTGCGTTTCCAGATACGCTGGGCACAAAGTCCGCGTGTTCCACGAACATCTGTTCTTGGTCATGTTATGTTGGTTGCGATATTTACCTATTTGATTTCTATTGACTTAAAGTGTTGCGACAAGCGTGTATACAATAATTTTTTTGGTGCAATTTTTCACGATTTACCCGAAGCAGTAACTCGCGATATCATTTCGCCCGTAAAAAAATCTTCTAAAGAATTAGATAAATTTATATCAAAAATAGAAAAAGAGCTTGCAGAAAAAGAAATATTTCCATACCTTGACGCCAGTTGGGTTGATGAAATAAAATATTTCACACACGATGAATTCAAGAATAAGGTAAAAATAGACAACCGGATTTATTCAGATTTTTCCATAGACGAAATCAGCCAGCAATATAATGAGGAAATATTTGCACCCTTTGACGGAGAAATAATACGTTTTGCTGACCATTATTCCGCCTATTTGGAAGCTGTAACTTCAATAAATTCAGGAATTAAATCGGATGATCTAATCCTTGCAAGCGAATCTATAAAAGATGATTATTATAAAAATAAAAAAACTCTTTCATGTTTACCCATATTTTCCTTATTTGGAGGTGAAAAATGAAAAAAAATTCATTATTCTTTGTTGGTATTCTTATAATTACCAATGTTGTATTTGCTCAAACCAATAAAAACATATTCACTTACAAAGTCGGCGAATACGAAATTAGCCTGCTTTCCGAAGGTGAGCAAAAAGGCAGAAGCAGAGTTTTGCTCGGAACAACATCCGATATGCTTAAAAAATATTTACCGGATGGTACATTTTCAAACGCTGTTAATGCCTTTATCATCCGAACACCTGATAACGTTATTCTTGTTGATGCCGGTTTTGGTACCAAAATTTTGGATAATATGAAAGCTTTAAAAATCCAACCAAAACAGGTAACAGCCATACTGTTGACCCACATGCACGGAGACCATATCGGCGGGCTTATGAATAAAGGCACGCGTGTGTTCCCCAATGCCGAGCTGTATGTTTCACAGATAGAGCATGATTATTGGACAGATCCTGCTACAGATAACAGCCAAAACGCCTGTGCCGTCATCAGTGGATATAAGGAAAAACTTAAACTGTTTGCGCCATCTGAATTAGACCAAGAATTAACAGATCTATTGCCCGGCATCTCTGCCATAACAGCCTACGGGCATACTCCCGGCCATACTATGTATTTGATAAACTCCAATGACAGTAAGCTATTGATATGGGGAGACTTGACTCATGCGCTGGCGATACAGATGCCACATCCTGAAATATCTGTAACGTATGATGTTGATGCAAACAAGGCTGCTGTTTCCCGCCAGAATGTACTCAAATACATTACGCAGCATAATATTCCTGTTGCAGGCATGCACATATCCTATCCTGGGTTTGGAATAGTAACCTCTTCAAATGAAGGAGGTTATGTTTTTACTCCATTAAAGTAAGAACGGTAAAATTAAAAAATATTCATAATCAATAACATAACTGCTATGAACTATACCTTGAAAAACATAGAAAAAGATAAAATGAATCTGTGGGAGAGGCTGTATATACCCGAAATAGCGCGAGGTATGAGCATGACGTTAAAGCGTATGCTGCAATTTCCGAAATTTACGAGGCAATATCCTGAAGAGCGTTGGGAGCCAACAGGCTCATACCGCGGAAGGCCTGTTTTAGTAATGGAAAATGGAACTGAAAGGTGCGTTGCCTGCGGACTGTGTGCAAGAGTATGCCCGCCATTGGCTATCAGCCTGCAAGCGTCTGAAACGGAAGCTGATAAGGAGCGCTATCCCGTTGAATTTGAAATAAATATGTTGAGGTGTATATTTTGCGGCTTTTGCGAAGAGGTTTGCCCGGAGGAAGCCATTGTTATGAGCAAAGACTATGAATTAGTCTTTCAATCGCAGGGAAATGGCATTATGAATAAGCATAAGCTGCTCAAGAACACCGAAATACTGCAGGACAGAATAGAGTTTCTGCGATTTTACAAGTAGGGTATAAGCTTAACGTTAAAATAACATTTCACTTATCATTGATATAAAGCTATCATAAATTGATAATGATAGCTTTTCTACCTGCATCCAATTCTGCCTCGGGAGCTATTCCATTGTTTGATTGCACATTCATAATTGCAGGCTACCATCTTTAATAAGTAGCTCATATTATGATGCTGCAATAGATAAAACCACCTTTATTGAATAAAAGCTATAGACTAACTTACCATTCGATTTCATTTCCTGTTTTTTCGGGATACGGCGGCAGCGGCAGCTCTCCAGGGAAGCCCATTAATGGAAAATCCTTGCGCAAAGGGTGGTATGCCTCAAGTGTTTTTTTATCAAAAAAATCTTCAGGCATGTAAAAGCGCCGCAAATCGGGATGATTCGTAAACTTAATGCCATACATATCATAAGTTTCCCGCTCATACCAATCCGCTGACGGATAGATAGCTGTAGCCGTTGGACAGTTGCAATCCTCAATATCAACAGGTAGCTTAACACTCAATCGACGCTTATACTTACAAGAATATAGAAAATACACAACTTCGAACCGATTTTCAGTTTTTGCCCAATCAATAGCCGTTATGTCAGTCAGCATATCGAATAACGAAGCAGGATTATTTTTCAATTCAGCCAATAGCGGTGTAATTTGCGCCTTATTTTTCAAAACCAATGTATGTTGATTTCGATGCACAATAACTTCAATATCACAAGCAATCGTCTTTGCAATTTCTACAATTTCGTCCATAGCAATAGCATGATTATAAATTATAATTGTGTGTATGATTAACAGGTTGCAATATAGCAAAAAAATTATACATAGCCAGCAGAGAAATAGAGGTGAATAATTCCTGCCATACCATTGGCAACTATATCGGAGAGGATTCATGTCGCTATTTTTTATTATATTTGCAGGTTTAAAGATGTTGGTTGCATACATATTATGTTGAAAGTTTATAAATTTGGCGGTGCTTTACTGAAAGATAAGACGGGTTTTGAGCAGTTAGCAAAAATCATGAGCATGGAGGTGGAAAGTTGTGTGATAGTGGTAATTTCGGCGTTTGGCAAAACAACTTCCAAACTTGAGCTGGCAGCAAAAATTGCAGAGCAGGCAAACATACATGATGCAATATCTATCGTCAATGCAATTTTTGATTACCATATCGAAGTTCTACAGCAACTGATACATTCAGAATATAACATCAGCAAAATCAATCTATTTATCCAGTCTAAAAAAGAGCAATTGCTAAAATTGATTCGCGGCATTTCGATTACACGCGAGCTTACGGCACGCACAAAGGATATTGTGTTAAGCTATGGCGAAACGATTGCCACGAAAATTATTACTGCATACCTTGCCGAACAAAACATTCCGGTAACATTTTTCGATATAACCAAAGCGCTTGTTACGGACTCCAATTTTGGGGCTGCAATACCAAATATTGAGCTGACAACACAGAAAGTCGAACAATTTCTAATGCCTACGCTAAATGATAACCAATGTATTGTTACGCAGGGATTTATTGGCGCTACCATGAATGGCGATATTACAACGATGGGTATTGAAAGCTCCAACCTTACCGCAGCTATATTGGCCGGAATTTTGCAGGCGGATATGTTTGTTATCTGGTCGGATGTTGAAGGCATAAGAAATGCGGATCCCGAGTTTATTGAAAATACGCAGCTAATTAAGCATATTAATTATGAATTTGCTGAATATTTGGCAAACAATGGATTAAAATTAATTTATCATCAGATGATGAAATATGTCAGGCAATTTAATCTGCAATTGACTTACCGCTCTGGCATAAATCCTGATGGAGAATATTCTACAATTGATAAAATAGGCGATGGAATTGATTACAGAATGATGATAATTAATAGCAATATATTCACTTACAGTAAAGCAACAGAGCAATATGCACTTGCTAACGACTTCCCGTTTGTAGAATATTTTTCAAAAAATAAAAAAAATATTACCTGTTTTTCGCCTGAAGGCATAACCTTTACCTCATCTGATATTACAAAGGATATTGATCACGACCTGCTTTTGAGCAGTTACACTAAAATTGAAACAGGAAATGCGGTTGTTGCTATAAATTTAACAATAGAAGAGAGCAATCGCCTGATAGCGGAGATGCTTCATAACAAGTGCAATATTCTGCATTTTTCCTACAATACAGGCACTAAAACTGCCAGAATATATTATCCTCAGAATAGCAAAAACGCTATAATGTCCATAATAACAAAAAGCTTTCAGAATCTTTTCACAGCATAGCATATAATATTAGCTAAAATCAAGCTGCTATTTTTTCAAATTTGACTGTATTTTCCTGTATTGGCTTTGCGTAAAAATTTTATACACTTGCTTGCCCGATTTATTGATATAATAAATTTCGCCGTTTTTCCAGACCTTTGCCAATCCATATTTAAAATTGCTTACATAGTCGTATTTATTGCTAATTACAAGGTTTTGTTTTTTATCGATAAAGCCAAATTTGCCACCTGCATAAACAGCTGCAAGCCCTTCGGAAAAAGAGAATGCAAGCTGATAATCTATCGGAATCGCCACTTTGCCAGTTGAATCTATGAAGCCGTATTTCATATTTTTCTGCACAAGTGCAAGCCCTTCGGAAAAGTTTTCAGCCGATGTAAATTCTGGTATTGTAACATACTTACCCTGTTTATCTATAAAGCCGTAATATTCACCGTCAAAAACTTTTGCCCGACCATCCGCAAAATTGTAAGCATAAGCAAACTGCGCATCAATCGCAAACTTTCCCTGTTTATTAATAAATCCATACTTATCGTCTCGCAGGGCAGGAGCCAAACCTTCGGTAAACAAATCAACGTCAGTAAAAGAGGTATCGCAAATTTTGCTGCCTGACCTATCAATGAAAAAATATTTATTATCTTCTAAAACCAACGCTGCGCCATCGGAAAATTTGCTTGCATATTTATACATTGGCAAAACCAGAATTTTCCCTGTCGTATCAACATATCCATAATCAAAGTCATAAGATTTTTTAGACGTTTTATAGAATTTTTTATAAACCGCAATTCCTTCTGAAAGCATGCTTATGAAATTTGAATCAGGCGCAAAAATATATTTTCCGTCAGCATTGACCATTGCATACAGGTATCCGTTCGTTACAAACAAAAATTTCTGCGGTATCTTCAACGTAACGGCATTGTTGCTGAATTGAGCCCAAAATGGAAGCTGAAAATCAACCAGATTTTCTCCATTAAAGCTAAACAGCCTGAACTCAACATCGGAAGTATATTTCGGAGGAATAATAATTTTACCGGTGGAATCTATATAGCCAACATCTGTGCCATCAAAAATTGGAGAAAGCTGCGCATTGGATAAGTAAGTATAAAAACATAGTATTAAGAAGAATAATGATTTTTTTTTCATAAATCTCAACTTATTTTTTGATATAAAGTCAAAACAGCATTAACGTATGCCTTGCTGTTGTTATAGGCATAGACGGCTTTTGAATTATCCTTATTCCAGCCATGTGATTTTAAATAATTTGCAACGCTAAAAACAGCGTCTTCCAGTGAAAATAAATCGATTTTTCCGTCATTATTTCCATCAACCGCCCACTGCAAAAATGATGACGGCAAAAACTGCGACATACCAAATGCGCCTGCCCATGAGCCATAAACCTTTGTAAAATCAATAGAATACTTCTTTCTGGCTTTAGACATTGCCACCAACTCCTGTATCGCCCATTTTGATTTGCGCTCGCTGCGCTGGTATACCTTTTTAATTAGCGCTTCATATTCTTTTTTTGAATATTTAGTGCTGTCTATCGAAGATATGTTCAAGTCTATATATTTCTGCAAGTTGACGAGAGAAGTCGATAGAAAAACGCTTGGCAATTGATTATTCCCAAGATAACTGCCATGTTTGGTTTCCACCCACAATATCGCGGCAATCGCCTCTTTGGGGATATCGTACTGCTTTTCTGCGGCTTGCAGCAAAGCAATATTTTCATTTATAAAATCAACATTTTTTTTAATTGACTTGTCATTGTAGAAATGCGAATAATCCGTTGAAGTCAAGTATCCAGTAACATTAATTTTAACATATTTTTCATTAAATACCGTATTCTCATCCTGCAATATCTGCATTATAAAAGCGCTGTCAACTCCCTTTTTCAGCAGGCTGTCCACAGCAGGCTTAAATATCCCAAACGTACTTTCCGACTGGCAGGCAGGCGACGAGGTCGAGGCAATATATGAAGCGGGATAAAACAAGCCTGTCGCCGTCAAAAGTCCAAAAGCAAGTAAAAAAATTGAAAATTTAGATTTGAAAAAATTCATTTATGCCGCACGTATAGTTCGAAAAAGCGTAATTAATTTAAACGAAATTACAACAAAAATATTTCCCAATCGACAAAATACAATTGATTTAGCTTCAAGCATATCTTCGGCTTTTTTTGTATATTTGCTAAACAAATATTGACCAAAATATCAAAATATTGTAATTATGACTGATAAATTTAAAGCATTGGTGGTTGAGGAAAGCGAAAAAGCCGGCTTCATTCACAGTATCCAAGAAAGAAATATATCTGATTTGCCTCAAAATGGAGTACTGATACGGGTTCATTATTCATCGCTGAACTACAAAGATGCGCTTTCTGCAAGCGGCAACAAGGGCATAACACGCAAGTATCCGCACACTCCCGGCATTGATGTTGCAGGCGTAGTCGAGACTTCAAATTCCGATAATTTCAAAGCAGGCGACAAGGTTATATGTACTGGATATGACCTGGGCATGAATACTCCGGGCGGCTTTGCAGAGTATGTGAATGTGCCTGCAGAATGGGTGCTGCCATTGCCTGAAAATCTCTCAATGCGCGAGGCGATGGTCATTGGCACAGCCGGCTTCACAGCGGCAATCGGCGTTTCAGAAATAGCGCATCATATACAGCCGGAAGATGGGCCGGTGCTTGTTACGGGCGCGACCGGAGGTGTGGGTATTGTTGCTGTCAAGCTGTTGGCAAAATCAGGCTATCATGTTGCGGCTTCGACAGGAAAGACAGAATGGCATGAACTGTTGCTGCGCATTGGAGCAAAAGATGTTATTGGGCGCGAAGACGTGAATGACCAGTCCGACCGGGCAATGCTATCGACCAAATGGATGGGAGCTTTTGACACTGTTGGCGGCAATACACTGGCAACGGTTCTAAAGTCGATAAAATATGGCGGCATCGTTACCAATTGCGGCAATGTTGCTTCGCCCAAGCTTGACATTACCGTATTTCCGTTTATTCTGCGGTCGGTGCGATTAATTGGCATTGCAGCAGCCGAAACGCCAATGGCAAAGCGGGCAGAGATATGGCGCAAGCTCTCCAATGAGTACCGCTTGGAGGATATGGAATACCTTGTTAAGGAAATAGCTTTAGATGCTGTCAGCGACGAACTTAGTTTGATGCTGCAAGGCAGGCAAGGCGGTCGAGTTATCGTAAATTTACAGGCATTGCAGCAGTAGGCTACTCAGTATAAACATGCTGTTCATCGAAGCAATACCGCAAGAGAATTGGAGAAATAGCTATTTTTGAGTATCAAATAAAAAATGCTATATTTGTATTCGGTATTTCAATTTTATAGAAATTAATTATATATGTCATTGTTTGGAGAAAATATGCCTCCCGTAAGAGTACTGCTTGTTGACGACTCGCTTTTCATGAGAAATTCATTGAAAAAACTTTTAAACGTTCCTGAACTTGAAATCATTGATACTGCTTCGAATGGACAGGAAGCCGTTGAAAAGAACCTGCAACTGGAACCGGATGTGATATTGCTTGACATAGAAATGCCTGTAATGAACGGTATTGCGGCACTAAAGCAAATCATGGCAACGCGTCCAACAGCCGTTATAATGTTCAGTACTTTGACGCAGGATGGAGCTGCCGAAACGATAGAAGCATTGTCGCACGGGGCTGTGGACTTCATTCCTAAATCGTCGTCGTATTTTGATGTGAGCTCTGTGAAAGATGAAATTGTATCAAAACTGGTTAGCTTTGGCAGAAATACTTCCTTTAGATCTGGTTTTAAAAAGACATTCAAGCCTTCGGGCAACGCACAGATACCGACTGCCAAAGGTGAAAGCTTAGCCAAAAATCTTACTCAGGTCCTCGGCGAAAAAATAAAGCCCGTGCCTCCTAAATACCAAACAAACAGGCGCCGCCCCGAGCCTGAAGATATTAAGGTTATAACTATCGGCATCTCAACAGGTGGTCCAGTGGCGCTGCAGGAGCTTATACCGCATCTGCCTGCCAACCTGCCTGTAAGCATACTGATAGTGCAGCACATGCCACCCCTGTTTACTGAAACACTTGCAAAAAGGCTCGATCAGGCTTCGAAAATCTCTGTCAAAGAAGCTGCCGACGGCGATATACTCAAGCCCGGCGTCGCTTATATAGCCAAGGGCAGCAAGCAGATGGTTATCTCTCGTCGAAAAACGATACAGCTCACAGATGAGCCTGCAGGCGAATTGTTCAAGCCGTCTGTCAATGTCATGATTAACTCGGTTGTAGATGTTTATAGAGGCAATGCAGTTGGCATTATTATGACCGGTATGGGCAATGATGGCTGTGTCGGATTGAAAAATCTTGAAAGCGCAGGCGGATATATCATCGCCCAGTCGCCCGATTCGTGTGTGGTTGCCGGTATGCCGAAAGCTGTTATTGATGCCAAGATAGCGCACGAAATCCATCCATTGCGCGACTTAGCCAATGTCGTCTCCTCCCTGTTCAACCTAAGTCCGGTATAAATGGATAGATAGTCAGAAATACAGAAAATCCTTTCAACAGATTCTGAGGATATAGGCAGTATCAAATAATTGTTTTTTACTTTCTGAGATAGAATTATCCATTAATTTATTTTTAATCTTTTTCAGATGGAAACTATGAATTTTAGATCTATTGTTCAAAGCAGCAGCTATTATATGAATAATTTATTCAAGGGAATGGGATAAACAGCTCATTTATCACGGTATAGGCGTATCTCAAATGAGGAATGACGATAGAGCCGCCAATGACTAATGCGATGTTCATTGCTTCGACAATCGCCCGCTTTGAGCATCCAATTTTATGGCACTGGTCAATATGGTAGGCAATGCAGTCGTTGCATCGCAAAACCATTGAACATGCTAATCCTATCAATTCCTTGTACTTAGATGAAATTTCTCCATCATCGCCTTTTCTTAAATTTGAGCTTATTGTATATTGATTTTTCCCTTCATATTCTTCTTTGCAGTGCCTATGTCTATTTTGGTTTTGTGTTTGGTTTTGTGGTCGGTTTCTTTGATGCCGAGTATTTCTTTCATTTCAAATATCATGTGCGGCGAGTCGGCAACCACCAGTAGTTTATCGCCCGCTTTGAGTATGGTTGAACCATTTGGCGCAAAATTCATATCATCTCTATGCACCATAACTATAAGCAATTGCTGAGGTAAGCCAAGCTCTACTATTGATTTGCCAATGCTTGGGCATGTATCGCTAATAAGCACCTCCGTAACCCCACCCAGCGAATCTGTATATTTATCAAAATCAATACGCTTTCTGGCAGGCGGCTTGTCTACTGCCAAGCCCAGAAGACGAGCTACTTGCGGTATCGTCATACCCTGAACAAGCAATGAAATTACTGCAATAAAAAACACTATATTAAAGATGGTATGTGCCTGTGGAATGCCTGCTGCCAACGGATAGGTAGCAAAAATGATCGGCACGGCGCCCCGCAACCCCACCCATGATATTAATAGCTTTTCGTTAAGCTTAACTTTGAATGGTATCAGGCATAGAAACACTGCTACAGGGCGTGCCACCAATATCATAAAAAAAGATATGAGCAATCCTATACCAATAATAGGCATTAGCTCGCGCGGATTGACAAACAAGCCCAGCATAAGGAACATCACCACCTGCATGAACCAGTTGATACCGTCGTAAGTGCGTATAATACTGCGCTTATGCACGAAATTGCTATTGCCCAGTATCAATGCCGCTATGTACACCGCCAGATAGCCATTGCCCTGCACATAGTCAGTTGCGGCAAAGGTAAGCACCGCCATGGCAATAACAAGCACGGGGTACAAGCCGTCAATGCTTAAATTAATCTTATTTATTATTTTAACCGTGATAAAGCCAAATGCGATGCCCAGTAAGCCGCCAAAAACCACTCCCTTCAGAAAAAGCAGTACTACATCCCAGCCTTGCATTTCCGGCTTCAACATTAAATCCAGAAACGTGATTGTCAACAAGTATGCCATAGGGTCATTGCTGCCGCTTTCCAGCTCTAACGTGGAGCTTATTTTGTTGCTAATGCCCATGTTGCGTGAGCGGAATATGGCAAATACAGAGGCGGCATCAGTGGAGGAAACAATGGACGACAAGAGCATGGATTCTATCCAGTTGAAGTCGGTAACATAGTGTATGAAATACCCAAGCACAAGCGCAGTGATGAGCACTCCAAGAAATGACAGCACCAAGCCCTGTGCAATTACAGGTACTATATTCTCTTTTTTGGTGTCAAGACCTCCGGAATACAGAATGAATATCAACGCAACAGTGCCGATAAATTGAGCGTCTTCCAGGTTATTGAAATGCACGCCGCCAACACCGTCAGAACCCGCCATCATGCCAATCACCAAGAATATCAAAAGTGTCGGAACACCCGTCCTGTAAGATGTTTTACTGGTAAATATGCTGATAATGAGCAGTATTGAGCCAAACAGCAGTATATTGCTTGAGGTTAATTCCATGCGGCAAAGCCTTGATGTAGCTTAAGTTAGAAATATTGCATACAGCGCTTGCAAATAGTTATTCGTGCAAATATAAGAAAAAACAGCAAGCTATGCAAACGATTCCACTATCTTAACAGGTTAGATTTGTGTGCGGAGCGGTGGCTAATATTATTCTATTGGTCATTACTTTTCTTCATAATACTCCCACATCGCCGCATATTTGCCCCTTATCCTGCGCAATTCAGACAATATTTTTAACTGGTATGCGGTTTGTACATGAAGCGGTGATAGTCAATGATTTAGATTAAAAACATACAACGAGCTATGGAGCAACAACTTTACAGATACCTGCAATTTGAACAGCAGCTGCTGCAAGAACTTGTGAGGCTGGCTACAAGACAGCAGACTGCACTTGCAAATTATAATATTGCGGAGCTTGAAGAAATTACATCATTTCAAAACGAATTGATAAAGAACGTTCGTATTGCTGAAGAAAAGCGGATTGATTTACTTATGAGCTGGATGAGAATCGGGAGGCGCGACGCCGTAAATCTGAAGCTGTCCCTTATAAAAAAACATGTGGAAAATCCTGATATTTCTACAGCAATAAGGGAACTGCAAAAGAGCCTCCGCTCGCTCATAGAGCAATTGCAGGTACTGAATACTACAAACCGCCTGCTTACTAACCGAGCGAGAACAAGTATAAAGGAGATGATGGAAATGATTACCGGTGGAAACTCCATGTGCAATGTTAAGATATAAAAATATTTTGACGCTTGACCCCGACAGGATTTCATCCGTTTGTTATTTTATTTACATCATTTAGAAAACTTATTTATATACTGATGAAGATAAAATTACATACGGACGCAGCAAAATTTTCGTCAGGGAGAAAATATTTTTAGATACTGACGTA
>JAVBOP010000096.1:0-3610 GCA_031550405.1 Kapaibacterium sp. (SeqCode) | reverse complement strand
CGAAGTGGGGATAATTGGGCAAAATAATATGCTTGATTGTCTGGAAGTTATATTTACTGAATCATCTAAAACAAGCACGATTTTTATGAAAAATATTTTTTAGAGTGAAAGCTGGGCTAGGACGATATAACAAAAATTATTCGTTGTGTTTGCATACATTATTGATTATTCAAATAGTGTGAACAGAACTTCGATAACAATAGCAACTGCAATTGTAGAAATAATTTCGTATCTTTGCGGCAATAATTATTGTTGGAAATAAATTTATGGCAAAGAAAAATATAGAACAAGCTGAATTAAAAAAAGAATCGTATAACAAGTTGCATTATAGTAAGTTACGCTGGAAATGTCCTGTCGATATTTTTAATTTTGAATCGACGGAAGAGCTTGATTCACTTGAGGAAATAATTGGACAAGACAGGGCAATAGAAGCTATCAAATTGGGAGCGCGATTGAAAGCTAAGGGCTATAATATATTTGTTACGGGGCTTTCCGGAACTGGACGCCTTTCTACCGTACAAAAAATTCTTGACGATATAAAGCCGCAACCTTGTGAAATATATGACTATTGCTATGTTAATAACTTCAAAAATGAAAATGAACCAACTTTAATTAAGCTTGGCAAAGGTCAGGCTTCGCATTTTGCGGAACAAATGCGGGATTTGGTGGCATTTTTTAGACGCAGAATACCGAAGCTATTTGAAGAAGAGGCTTTTCAGGCTGGAAAGCGAAAAATTATCGAAGAATATCAGGAGAATGAGAAAGCAATATATTCTTCTTTTGACGAAAAGGTTCAGCAGCTTGGGTTTATTAGGGCGCAGTTTGAGAATGAACAGGGCGTTGCGCAAATGGATATTTTTCCTGTCGTAGACAGCCAGCCGGTGCATATTGATGACCTGCAAACCGTTATTGTTCAAGGAAAAATTACAGCAGAAAAGGCTGAAGAATTTAAAAAAAATTATATAAAATTACGAAATGAGCTTTACGAGCTTGGCAGAAGCAGTTTCAAAAGCATGCAGGAATTTAGAAAGGCATTGAGTAATTACGACAAGGAAGCCTCGCATCAGGAAATATTTTTGCCTGTAGATCAAATTAAGAAGCAATATAGTAGCGATAATGAAAATATTCACAAATATTTAGATAATGTTCAGGAATTTATAATAAATCACATAAATATATTTTTAGACAATCAGCAGCAAACTGACGAAAACATGGAAATTATTGATGACAGTTTTAGAATATTTTCCGTGAATATTGTTTTGGACAATTCGAACACTCAAACTTCGCCCGTGATAATTGAAACAACGCCGTCTTATTCCAATCTTTTTGGCTCGATAGAGCGGGTTTACGATAAAAAAAGCGGATATTGGCGGACGGATTTCACTAAAATCAATGCAGGCGCTTTGCTCAAGGCTGATCAGGGATTTTTGATTGTAAATTGTGAAGATTTGTTTACCGAACCCGGCGCTTGGACTGCTCTGAAAAGAGTTTTGCTTTATGATAAATTGGAAATTATGAATTATGACAATTATTTTCAATTTTCGCAGGCAACACTAAAGCCTGAAGCTATAAACGTCAATGTTAAAGTTGTAATTATCGGTGGGGAATCTATATATCAAATGCTTTATCATTATGAAAAAGGATTTAAAAAGATTTTCAAAATACACGCCCAATTCGCACACGATACACTTCTAAATGATGAAATTTTAATGAATTATGCAAGATTTTTGAAAAAGATAAGTTATGAAGAAAATCTGCCTTACTGTTCGCCAGATGGAACGGCTGCAATAATTGAATGGGCGGTTTCGGCTGCGGAATCTCAAAAAAGAATCACTTTAAGTTTTTCCGATGTTGCGGACGTGTTGCGCGAAGCAGCAATTATTGCTCAGAATTATGAAAAAAAATTAATAAATCATGAAACAGTCGAAGCTGCAATAAAAAATAGAGCTTGGCGAAATAATCTGCTTGATGAAAGAATCCGCCAAAATATCGAAGAAGGCTATATGCTCATTGATACCGTTGGAGAGCGCATTGGTCAAATCAATGCTCTAACTGTATATAATAATGGAATTAACTCTTTTGGGAAGCCTGCACGCATTACTGCCACAATTTCACCCGGGAACAACGGCATCATCAATATTGAGCGCGAAGCCGATATGAGCGGCAATATCCACAACAAAGCCATTCTTATCATATCGTCGTTTTTGCGCGAAAAATTTTCCAGTGCCGGCGCTCTTTCTTTCACGGCTTCTATAGCTTTCGAGCAGTCTTACGGCGGAATAGATGGAGATAGCGCCTCGATGGCAGAAATATATATTTTGCTTTCGGCATTAGCGCAAGTGCCTATAAAACAGTGCTTTGCAATAACTGGCTCTGTCAATCAAAAAGGCGATATTCAGCCGATTGGCGGAGTAAATGAAAAGATAACCGGATTTTTTGAAATATGTCGAGATAGAGGACTAACGGGCGAGCAAGGCGTCATAATTCCATATCAAAATGAAAAAGATTTAATGTTAAACGCAGAAATTATTGAAGCTGTAAAAAATAATTTATTTTCAATTTGCTCAGTCTCCACAATCGAAGAAGGCGCTGAGATACTCATGAATATTCCTATCGGCGACAAAAACGAGAACGGTGAATATCCGAAAGACACTTTATATTTCAAAGCAATAGAACGAATAAAAGAGTTAAATGAATTAGCAGAAAACAATCCTAAAAAATCGAAACCGCGAAAAAAATAAAATAATTAAAGCTATGCAACCATTTTTTATGAAAAAATATTTGTCCATTATGCGCAAATGCTGTTATTCCGTTACATCCGAAAGAAGAAACAGGATTCCAGAAATATCCTGTATAGTCTGACCGTCTGCTACCAATGCAAATTGTTTTCCGCAACAAAGAGAAATATCTAATCCTTTTATAAAAATTTTATCTTCATAGACTCCTTGTATTCGGTCGGTTACAGATTTTGATACATTAAATTGATGTCATTCAATAACTCTTGAATCTGTCGTATCCCTTTGAATTTGGAATGAGAGAATCTCTGAATCCTTAGTAAAAATTACGTGAATCAAAATCGCAAAAACTACTATAAATTTTATTGTTTTCATATTTATTCAATTCTCTTTTACACTGTCCACCGCTTGCCGCTAACGTTCCGCCAGCTGCTTGCGAGCGGGCTTGCGGGCAACTTCACTATCCCATGAGACAAAAGCTGAAGCGGCGGCAAAAGTTCAATTACCGATTTCAGCCCACTTGCAGGCAGGACTCAAGTTAGCGGCTGGCATTTTAATATTCTACAATAAATCCGTCTGGTCGTTTATTCACAACTTCTAAATCAATCTCTTCATAGGATGGATTGTCTTCGATATCATAAACTCGATATAGTTTGTAGTTTTTCTTGTTTTTAAGATAAGTTTCAAATTCATTACTTGATATGAAAAATATTTTAGAATCAATGTCCTCTTTTTTCGGTCATGCCTCACAATAGTTGATAGGTATATTTTGATTATATTATTTTTTATACATTTATTAATAATAAAGCTATGCTTCATCATCAACTTTTGACTTGCCTATAACATTGTAGTAATAATTTGACAAAAAATGGTCA
>JAVBOP010000027.1:0-10195 GCA_031550405.1 Kapaibacterium sp. (SeqCode) | reverse complement strand
TAACGCAACTCAAGCTCAATGTTTTCTATCATTTGGTCAATGGATTGCCCCGAACCATGTCCACTCTCAAAATCAATATATAACATTACAGGCTCTTGTTGATATGGGCTGTTTTGCAACGCTGCAGCAAATTTTTTAGCATGTAATGGGTCTACGCGGGCATCATTTTCACCCGCTTTCACCATAACCGATGGAGCAGCCCAACCTTCTTTTATATTTTGATAAGGTGAATATTTTAAGATAGTTAGGAAGTCTTCTTTAACTTCAGGATTGCCATATTCCGGTATCCAGTATGGTCCCATCAAAAACTTATGATAACGCAACATGTCTATAAGAGGCACAGCACAAATAGATGCCTTGAACAGGTCGGGGCGATTAACCAACATCCAGCTAATCAATATACCGCCATTACTCCCGCCACGTAATGCCAAACGCTCGGAATTAGTATATTTCTCATTAATCAGGTATTCACATGCAGCAGCAAAATCATAGAAGGTATTTTCTTTTTGCTTTAACATGCCCGCCTGATGCCATTTTTCACCATATTCGCCACCACCACGAATACATGCCAAAACATATATACCACCACGATTTAGAAATGATAAATAATGGTTCAAAAAACCGGGTTTTACTACATTGTTAAAACCACCGTATCCATACATAAGCGTAGGATTATTACCATCCATCTTGATGCCTTTTTTGTGCATAATGAACATTGGCACTTTCACGCCATCATAAGATTCATAAAATACCTGTTTAACGACAATGTCCTTTGTATCAACATTAATATTGTCCTGCCAGAAGAACTTCCATTCCAAAGTTTTACCATCAAGTTTGTATATTTTTGTAGGAATATCAGCAGCGGTAAAACTGACATATACCGTATTACTTTGTTTATGATAGCTTATGCCAAAATCTGCTGTTTCAGTCAAGTCCAATGTTTTAATAAACTTACCATTCTTATCATATACATCAAGTTTAGCTAATACATCTTTTCTGTAATAGGCAATAAAATAGTCTTTTGTAAACACAAACCCTTCAAGTTTAGTATCCTTTTCTGGATAGAACTCCTTCCAGTTTTCAAATTCAGGCTTGTCAAGGTCAGCAACCATAACCTTCCAATTTGGAGCTTTATAGTTAGTCATAAAGTATATTTTACCTTCATGCACGTCTGGTGAAGCCTTGAATTCTTTGCTGCTAAATATTTTTTTTCGAGTAGATAAATCTGCTCCAAGTGGCATAATATATAGGGTATTAGACCAAAAATCAGCATCTTCCGAAAAAGTTACATCAGCATCTTCTGAATCATAAATGCCTGCAAAATCTTTCGGATTATCAGGCTGCAACAACTTCGTATCATGCTTTCTATCAGTGCCAAGTGTATGATAGTATGTTATTGAAGGAACCTGCTTTTCGAGCATTGCCCTATCTCGCTGTGTGATATAAGCATGTTTTTCATCTTTAGTCCAGCTAAAACCAGCCAAACCAGTGATAGGCGCATAAAGCTGTTTGCCTGTTTTCGTGTCAATTATATAATATGTGTTGACCTCATTACCTTGAAATTGTATGCCAATAGCAGCTTTGTCGCCTTTTTGTGTTAGAACAAAACTTGTAACAGCCGACTTGCCGCTTGGGTCAATTTTCATAGGATCGAATATCAGAATTTCTTTATTGCCAATGCGTGTATAGTACTTATATTGCTGTTCACCACGCATTTTTTTTGTAAAAAATTCTCTATCAGCCTTGAAGAAAGGAGCAGATATAATATCTCTATCATAAATTTTCTTCAATTCATCAGTCAAGCCCGGATAGTTTTTGAAATTCTTTTTAATGAAATCGACTGTATATTGGTGTTGTGCCTTTGACCATGACAGCACATCCGGGTTGCTCTTATCTTCAAGCCAGCGATAGTTATCGGTTATTTTGAAACCAAATAGCGTATCAATCACAGGAATAGCTTGGGTTGCGGGCGGATTAAATTTTTCTGCCGAAAAAAGATTTGAACTCATAATGGCAAATACCGTTAAAACTAAAAAATATTTCATAATTGGGCAAAATTAGAGTTAATGAAAAAAAAAGTACAAGTTACACAAAAAATGCTTCATAATTCACAAATATTGTCAATACAATAACTTATTTCGTGCGCCGTTTAAATATGCTAAATAATCCAATATCAATTTAAAACTAAAAGGAAATATTATGAAATTTGAATTGCCTGCTTTACCTTATGCGCAGAATGCGCTTGCGCCTCATATTTCAAGCGAAACGGTGGAATACCATTATGGCAAGCACCACCAAACCTATGTAACCAACCTCAACAGCCTTATCGTCGGAACGGAATTTGAGAACGATACATTGGAAAATATTGTAAAAAAATCAAGTGGCGGTATTTTCAATAATGCTGCACAAGTATTCAATCATACGTTTTTTTGGAATTGCCTGAAACCGAATGGCGGTGGCGAGCCGAATGGAAAAATTGCGGAATTGATTAATCGCGATTTCGGCTCTTTTCAAAATTTCAAGGAAAAATTCACTGCTGCTGCAATCACTCAATTTGGTTCAGGATGGATTTGGCTTGTAAAAAACAAGGACGGGAAATTGGAGATTAAACAAGCGTCGAATGCAGGAAATCCGCTGGTAGACGAGCTTATTCCGCTTATGACTATTGATGTTTGGGAACATGCCTACTATATTGATTATCGCAATGCCCGTCCCAAATTTATTGAAAATTTTTGGGAAATAGTTAACTGGGATTTTATAAATACTAATTTATAATTTAGCATTCATACAATTCATATCTCATTGCTGTATATACGGTAATGAGATTTTTTTTGATGTAATTGAACGGCTTTTTCGGCTTGATATTGAGATGAAATATGTACCGGAAAGAAAACTGTATTTAGAGTAGGAAATAGCGCAAACATTAGATTCAGAGTTTATGATATTGCCTAATATGTCAAATATTTTAATATCATGCGGCGTTGATGAGGAAAAATTTATGCTACTCCCACTTATATCTAAAACGAAATTGTCCGCTTCGACTTTGGGCATAAAATTTAAAATGGCAACCGCATCAAGATCGAAACCTGAAACTGTTGCTTCGGGCGAATAAAATGGATTGGTATACGGCAAAGTACTGACAATTGATGAAATATCTTTAATTTTTATATGCGTAATTGAATCCATTCCTATTTCCGCCAAATCGAAACCGTCGCCGCCACAATTGGGAAAATCATTTGGAGAAATATTCCCAATTGTCCATGCTATGCCCGCTAATCCTTTGAGTGTATTTGAGTTATAAGGAAAGTCAACAAAATTTATACCATCTTTGCTAACAGAAATAATTGCAGGTTCGACGAAGATTTTCGCTCCTGTTGATGTAGAAAATACATTTTCAAAGACTACAAAGTCAGCTCCCGGCTTGTCCACAATATAGCAATCCTTTGAGCCGACAATTATTTCACCGCCTTTACCAAGCGAGCAAATTTCTTCTTCTGCCGATTCTGGAGTGAATTGCGTTGCTTTGCTGGATGCTGCACCAAAAATATTTTGTGGGAAATATTGCTTGCTTCTGCCCAAATCCTGTCCGTTTCCCCAGTTTACAGAATAAACAGTATCAATAAATATTTGAGATTTAGCAGCAGAAAATGCAAATATTGATAAAATAGAGAATATAAATACTTTCATTTATTAAAAAAAAATCATTAAACTTATAATTTGTAAAAAAAGGCTAATAAAAAAAATTAGCCTTTCGAGTTTTTTTCAACAATTTAATAAGAATCAACTTAAGGTTAGGAATATAATACCCCTTATATATACAGGCAATATTGCCATATTTTATTTTTTGGGCATTATTTTTTTTCTGTTTCTACAGATTTTGTAGTTTTAGCTGCTTTTTTTGATTTATCGCAGCAAGCGTCTTTTTTAGCTGCATCTTTGCATTCAGCTTTAGCTGCTTTGTCGCATTTTGATGCACATTTCTTGTCGCAACTTTTTTTAGTAGCATCTTTTGTTACTTTTTCTGTAGTTGTTGCTTTTGTAGATTTAGTATCTTGCGCGTTTACACTGCCACATAATAGTGTGAATGATAAAGCTAAAGCAACGATTGAACTTAAAATTTTCATTTTGTTACCATTGATTTATAGGGTTGTAAAATATATTGCATATCTTCAATAAAATATGCCCACATTTCCATTTGACAAAAATACTGTTTTTGAGGTTTATAATCACTAAATTAGTTTACAACTTTTATTTTTTTGCCATCATCAAGCAACGTCATGCCTTCAATTATTATTTTGTCGTTAGATTTCAAGCCGCTTATAATTTCAACATTTATTCCAACTTCCATGCCTGTTGCAACCAGCACTTTTTTAGCAATATTATTCTCTTCGACAAATACATATTTTTCGTCTGCATTAGTTTGTATAATTCTGCGGGGTATTACTATCGACTGGCTATTTTTATCTATCTGCATAACAAGCGAGCAGGTTGTGCCGCTTTTTATCTCGCCTTTAGAATTATTGAAATGCACATCAACCTGAAACGCCTTTTTGTCAGCATTCATGCCGAGCCCTATCACAGCAACTTTTCCAGTATATTCCTTGCCGTCAATATTAACTGTAGCCGGCATTCCCTGCTTAATTTGGCGAACTTCATATTCGGAAGCCCATATCTTTGCCACCATCGTTCCTGTTTGAGCGATTGTTACAAGAGGCGCTCCATTGGATACTCTATCGCCGACTTTGACAGGAATATTTGTAACAACACCGCTGAAAGGCGCATCAATATATACCATCTTTCTTAGCGATTCAAACGACTGTTTGGCAACCAGATACTGCGTTTCTGCGCCATCAAGGTTGGCTTGCGCTGTTTCGCCTGCGGCAAATAAATTTTTCATTCTATCATAAGTTTTTTTAGAATTATTCAATGCCGTTTTTGCCTGTTCCCACTGCAATTGCGGATTATCGGTTGGAAATGTAACCAGCACTTGACCTGCTGCCACTCGAGAACCCACATTGACTTTGACGCTTTCTATCTTATCGCCAATCATAGAGTTTACTGTGGTTTCCTGAATGCCGGACATCGTTGCAAGAAATGTCATTTCCTTGTCAATTTCAGTGTTCGCCACAGTCATAATTCTGACTGGAACGCCCTCTTCAGTATGGATTTGTTCAATACTTTTGGATTCTGTCTGTAATTCGTTGCTTTTGCTATCACCGCAACTTGCAAGCATAAGCGATGAAATTATTAAAACGGAAAGCAAAGCCAGCGCCTTGCTTCGCAATTGATTGTTCTTCATTATAAATGTATCTCCACTTTATGTCGAATTATGAATATTTTTTAATTATTCTATATCTATTATTAAATCTTTGTCAACTCTGCCAAGCAGGTTGTCTAAATTGCACTTGGCTATTATATAATCATAAACTGATTGCAGCCGATTGGTCTTTGCACGGCGCAAAGCCACTTCGGAATTGAGGATTTCAAGCTGACTGCCAGTGCCTTCCTTATACCTGACCACTGCCATGTCGTGTGCCCGCTCTGCCACGTTTATGTTGCGTTCCTGCGCATCAATATCTTCTTTTATTCTCGCCAGTTCGTTGATATTAGACTTTATCTGCATGTATATAGCATCTTTCAAAGTCTTGATTTGCTCATCAGTTTTATAAATATCAATTTGTGCCTGCTCAACTTTATTTTTAGTCTGATTGCCTTTGAACAAATTCATCGAGAGACTTATGCCAAGCATTGAAGTACTGTAATTTGTAAATGCACTGAACGAATCGCCCATGCCCGTCAAGCCATAATTGGCAAAGCCCGCAAGCGACGGATAATATTCCGACCTGACCACATCAACATTTGCCTTATTCAGGATATTGGCTTGATGCAGCATTTGAAGTCCGAAATTATGTTTTTCCGCTTCCGCAGAGTATTGATCCAGTGATGGCAAGGTTTCGCTGCCATAAGTTAATTCTCCAACAACATCAAGCTCATCTGGCTGCGGAATACCGATTAAAATCTTAAGTCCATCTTTAGCTGAAGTTACTGTATTCTGTATTTGGCGGATTTGCGGTTTGATATTTTCAACGCGAACCTCCGCATCCAACGCATCAAATTCCGAAACCAAGCCTTCCGCTTTCAATGCTCGAACATTGTTTAGATTATCCTGTGCATTTTTATAACTTGCCGTAGTGATGTCAAGCAATTCCTGCGTCAAAAGTACTGCATTGAACGCATTTTTCACCCTGAGAATAACATCACTCACTTTGGCGTTATACTGAATTCTTGACAAATCAAGATAGTCTTTTGAAACACCAATGCCTGTGAAAACAGCCGAATTGAATATGATTTGCGTAAGCTGCAGTGTAGCCGAGTAATTATTCTTTTGTTGCATGGACATCATAACATTACCCATTGGCAGGAACTTGGAATCATCCTCCGGAATAATGCCTTCATTGAACAGGATATCATAAGTACTGTTGTTAAGCATTGCCCCAAAATCTGGAAATGGTATTTGCTGCCCTTTAATTGTATAAGTATATGACGCCGATAAATCGAGTGAAGGCAACGCGTTGCCCTTCGTTTCCCGCACAATAGCCTCAGCCTGACTTATGTCGTAGGTGGACTGCCTTATATCGGAATTGTTCTTAATAGCGAGCTTGATTGCTTCGTTTATATCTATTTTTTTCTGGCTAATACTGCTTGCATTGCTTATAAAAAAAACAGAAATAACGATAATCATCGCTATGATTTTTTTACTCATATTGTTTGTATTTTTGATTAAATTATACTTGGGCTAAATATCGGTGCAGTACAATTTCATGCCGCATAGCCAAGCAATATTGAAGATAACAAAATACGCTTCAAAACAAGTGATGTTTCAGGAAGCCCTTTCTGCCGCAATCTCTTTCAAACAGCATTAATTATTATTTCAACAGTATGGATTGTGCGTTTAAAATAGGACACTGCTTTTCCACTAATTCTGCTTTGCAGCCCGAAATAGCACAAGCCGCCACACAGCATCTACTACCATTTGCTAATACAAATTTATAGTTACTTCGTTCCCCCCCCCCCAAAAATGTTATATTTGCATGTAGATTCTAAAATAAAAATCATTAATGTTGTCAAAGCTTTTAAAAAAAACTTCAAAAATAACTGTGCATTTAACAAAGCAAAATCATTGCAAATACATGATAATATTGCACTTATGTTTATCTGATTTAACAAATTAATTGACAAAATAGTATGTAAGTTATATTTGTTAATGCAATTATGATACTTAAACATTAACATACTTTGTTATAAAAAAGGGTATAAATACCAAAACATTAAATATTAGCCATAAAAAAAAATCCTGCTACCATCAGTCAATTAACAATAGCAGAATATATATCTATATTAAATTGTTAAGGCTTATTACCTGTATGCCTGTCGAAGAAATTAAATACTTCATTGAACCAAACGGCATATTCCTGCGACTTAGCAATGAAATGTGTCTCTTCCGGGTACACAATCAGTTCCGATGCCAAGCCTTTAAGCTGCGCAACGGTGAAGGCTTCCAAACTTTGGGTATATGGCACGCGAAAATCCTTCTCACCTGTGGAAATAATCATCGGTGTATCCCACTTATCTGCAAACATGTGTGGCGAATTTTTTTCATAAAACGCTTTGTTTTGAGCCTCCCAATATGGGCCGCCGTACTCCCAATCCGGGAAAAACAGCTCTTCTGTAGAACCATACATGCTCACAAAATCAAACACGCCGCAGTGAGACATAAATGCCTTGTAGCGTCCCTCATGATTGCCTGCAAGCCAGAATGTAGTGAACCCACCCGCGCTCGCGCCCATTGCCACACATTTATCCGGATCAATAAACGCTTCTTTTTTCATGGAATCCGTTGCAGCCATTATGTCCTGCATCGGCATACCACCCCAATCATGTGTGATTGCATCAATCCAGTCCTGCCCAAAGCCGGGGCATCCACGCCTGTTAGGCGCAACGATAACATAGCCGCGAGAAGTCAAAAGCGACATATTCCAGCGATAACCGTATGCCTGGCTTATCATTTGCTGCGGACCACCCTGACAGTATGTAATCAATGGATATTTTTTGTTCTTGTCGAAATTTGGAGGATATACCACCCAGCAGTGTACCATCTTGCCATCGGTGGACTTAATCCAGCGTTCTTCAAAAGTAGAAGGAGCAAACTTATCAATAAATTCAGTATTCAAGCGGGTAATCTGCACCACATCACCGCCACTGGCAGGTATAGAGCATATCTCAAGCGGACGTGCCATATTGGTCATGCCAAAAACGATAGTCTTGCCGTCTGCGGATATAGATGGTGAGGTAAAGTCGCAATTGCCTTTCGAGAACTGAGTGATTTTACGCGTGCTTATTTCCGCCTTGAATATCTGATAAGTGCCTTGGTTAGTTGCAGTTAAGAATATATTCCTGCTGTCTGGCGCCCACAGGTAATTAAACACCCATTGGTCGAAATCTTTTGTAAGATCTGACAAATTGGCATTGGCTCTATTGTAAAGCATTAAGCGGACTTTATCAGATTCAAAGCCATTTCGAAGCTGGCTTGTGAATGCAATAGTCTTGCCGTCGGGCGAGTACACAGGCATTTTGTCATATCCCATCATGCCTTCGGTAATATTCTTTGTGCCGCCGCCCTCTATCTGGTATATATATATATCGGAGTTGGTATTGCGCACAAAATCCACACCAGCATATTTCTTGCAAGTATATGCAATTTCTTTGGAATCCGGCGACCATGCTATCTCTTCCTTGCCGCCAAATGGAACAAGCGGAGTATCAAACGGCTCACCCTGCATAACATCACGTGCAACTGAGGCAGGACCACTGACAGGCATTATAAAAAGATGCGATACATTCTCATCAATCCAGTGATCCCAATGCCTTGCAGGCAATGAATCATATATAAGAACGTTAGCTTTGCTGTAGTTTGGATATTTTTCGGCAACCGTTTGGCGCACTTTCACCTTTTTGGTAAACGAAAAATAGTTGCCATTCGGAGCATAGTCAAGATTGCCAATATCCTCATTAAATGTCGCAACCTTGCTTGGAGTGCCATTAGGGAAATCGCAAACATAGATATGGTTTGTGCCGTCTTTCGAGGCTATATAGGCAACTCTGTCGCTTTTGGGACCCCAGACCGGATAGCTTTTGGGCTCATTATCGTTTGTAATCTGTATGGTTTGCTTGCCATCAATTGAAACGGCATATATGTTGCCATACGATTTATTTTCCTGCATGTTCGGCTTTGTCGCCTTATACAGCACCCATTTACCGTCAGGCGAAATGGTGTAGTCGCTTATGCGGGTTACGGAATACAGGTCTTCAACGGTGATTGCCTTTTTCTGTGCATTAAGCTGCAACACAATACTCACTGCAATCAGCATACAAATAGAAATTTTTTTTAACATTTATTATCTCCACAAAAAGAAATCGTAAATTTAAATTTTTGATAAAATCCAGTTATAAAAATACATAAAAATATTGATTTAGTAAAATGAAAACTTCTTTATTGCTGATTGATTTCTCATAAAATGTTGCACATAGATTTATGAATTTTTATTCAGAAAATTACATTGATTTCTTCAATTTATCAATAACTATTTTGCAGCCATTATCCCAATTCAAGCGTGTTTGATATTCATTGAAAGAAGTTAAACAAAGCTCTTTATATGCGGTTTTATCATTAAAAATTTTAATAATATATTCGCACCAATTATCAATATTTTCGCCTATTTCAAAAAGGTGCCCATTTATTTCATTGGTTATTACAGACGGAACTCCACCTGTTTTATGGCTAATACAAGGCAAACCAAAAGCATTGGCTTCACAAAAAACATGGCCGAATGTTTCAGCTAAAGTTGGCATTAAGAAAAAATGAGATTGTCCATAATAATTGAACATAGTATTTAGTCCAGTATCAACGCTTGTATCTATAAATTTGATATTTTTTACAAAATTCGGAAGTACAGTATTTTTTGGCGGCTGACAACCTATTATTGTAATCTCGGATTTTAAACCAAGTTCATTCAATCGCGTTGTAATAGCAACCGCTTTATCTACTCCTTTTCGCTGCCAATCCATTCCAACTAGCAATAATTTGCAAATTTGGTATTGCAATCTTTCTTTTGTAATATTTTCGATAAGAGCATAA
>JAVBOP010000193.1:0-8136 GCA_031550405.1 Kapaibacterium sp. (SeqCode) | reverse complement strand
GACTAAAAAAACGGTTTTGAAACCAAAACCAAATCAGGCAGGAGTGATGCGTAATGACCTGCCTGGGTACGTAAAAGTGCGAGGCAACAAACTTTATATCCGCTACAAAGGCAAAGATTTTTCAACTGGATTTCCAAATACAAAAGCAGGCTGGCAGCTTGCCAATGACTGGTGGGCAGTACGTAGCAAAGAGCTACAGGATGTTGAATTGGGAGTTAAAGCAGTTGAGGACAGCATTGAAAATGTATTCAAAAAATTTATTGACTACATAAATTAAGTAAAAGAACTTTAAAAGATTACAGGAAGGGTTTCTTTGCTGTATTCAAAGAGTGTTGTTTGCCACTTACAGAGGCGAATATAAAAGCTCAAATCAAGAACTTTGCAGAAAATTCAAATTACCTTGCAGCGATACTGTCAATAATTATTTGATTGTTGCAGGCAATTTTTTGAATTGGGCAAGCGATGAGGACAATGGCTATATTCCCGTCAAAAACTATATCAAAAAGTACAAACGACCAAGAGTTGTAAAAGTCAAGCCACCGTATGAAGAGGAAGAATTTAACATGCTTGCAAGTTATTTTGAGAAAAAAGACCGTGAAATGTATCTGCTACTTCATTTTTTATGGCATACAGGTTGCCGTTGCGGTGAAACTGTAAATATTAGAGTGAAAGACATTGATTTGAAAGATTTAAAAGATAATGACAAGCTGTTTTGCTGGCAAAGTCCGCTTACGCCAAATATGTTTATCTGCAAAAGCTGAAAAAGCTCTTGGCATAAAAACAGCTGGGCGTAGTTTGCATGGCACTCGAAGAAGTTTTGCTGACCGACTTTTTGAAAATTATCAAATGGATGTTCCCGATGTCCAGAACATTATGAGACATCGAGACATTAGTACAACGCTCAACCATTACAAAAGTGTAAAACAGCGTAAATTAATTCAGAAAATGAATGAAAAAAATGAACGATGCCCCTCAGTTTCTGCCCCTTTAAAATGCTCCTTTGAGGGTTTAGAAAGGGTTAAAACAGGCAAAAATAAACCAAAATAGAGCAAAAATTCATCGCTCCTCAAAAACTAAATTAATCCGTAACTCTTTTATTTTAAAGACTAATATAGATTATCACTGAAAAATATAAGAAACGCTATACGTTATTCATAAAAATTGTTGTATCGGGTGTAAATATTAACGAGGATATAACATTAAATTATTAATGGAAAATCAGACTTTACAATTTAGAATCATTTCACACCTCAAATTGCTAACGCAGAAAAAGGCGGTTTTATGAAAAAAACTGTAAGTTATATTTGCTATTTATAGAAATTTATTGTAACTTTGAAAGTATCTATTAAAAAATAATAATTTTTATTTATGAAAATTACAGGTTTTAGCTTTATACGCAATGCCGTGCTATATGATTATCCAATAGTAGAAGCAATACAGTCCATTTTGCCGTTGTGCGATAATTTTGTAATCGCTGTAGGCAAGTCCGATGACAATACTTTGCAGTTAATAAAAAATATCAGTTCAGATAAAATTAAAATAATAGAAACCGTTTGGGACGATTCATTTCGTGAAAAAGGCTCTGTTTTGGCAACTGAAACCAATAAAGCATTGCAAGCTATTAACGATGATTCGGACTGGGCGTTTTACATACAAGGCGATGAAGTTTTGCATGAAAAATATCATAAAACTATATATAACGAGATGTTACAATGGAAGGACAGTGAAGAAGTTGATGGATTATTATTTAATTATAAGCACTTTTATGGTTCTTATGATTATGTAGGCGCTTCTCCCAAATGGTACAGGAAAGAAATACGAATCGTAAAAAACAGCAAAAATATATATTCGTATGCTGATGCTCAAGGATTTAGAAAAAATACCAATCAAAAGCTAAATGTCAAGCCGATAGATGCTTGTATTTATCACTATGGCTGGGTAAAACATCCTAAAAATATGCAGAAAAAGCTGGTTTCTATTAATCGGTACTGGCATGATGATGAGTGGATAAATGAACACTTTATTGCCGATGAATTCGATTATTCGTCAATTGATGCATTGGAATATTTTAATGATACTCACCCGCAAGTAATGCAGGAAAGAATAGCCAATGTGAATTGGAAATTCGATAAAGATATAAGCATTCGAAAATTATCAATGAAATATAAGTTAAAGATATTTATTGAAAATTTAACAGGCTACAGGCTTGGCGAATATAAAAATTATAAAATAATTTAATTGGTTTCTATCATAATAAAGTTTATACTATCATGAGTTCGTTGTATAATCTTTCGAACTTATATACAGGCTCGCCTTGAGGCGAAATGTCTATAGTGCCTTCTAATTCTATAACTATTTTATTTAGCATGGACTTAAGATGCTCAATATCGCTATTGCTATTTATGCGAAAATGGATTATGAAATCATTTAAAGTCAATTCCCGTTTACGCTGCTCACAGATATAACCTGTTATTTTCTTATGCCAAACTCTATAATTATGCAGCTTTTTGCGCACCAGAAATGAAGGAATCCTTATAATCGGGATAGCAAAAAACAATATCGAAAATGTCAATGGAAACCAGAAAAGACCGATATTTATAGCAATTGCATACTGCCGCATAACTTCCTCATTGATGAAATTAGCTAAGTTTGCAGCCATCAATAAATTAAACAGATTCATGCAGACAATTGCAAAGTTTCGCCCAGCGCTATTCCCCGTCAATTCAACAGGCGGTTCAACCTCATCTCTATAAAATTCAATATGTTGGCGCTCCGAAGCTGTTGAAGCGCCAAGTATATTTACAAAATCGCCATATAATACGCCGTCATTTGTTATCTGCAAATCACCTTTAAATTTGCCGACGTATTCAGCCAGTTTTGATTCAGATTTTGGATAGTCGTTGCCTGCTAATTCAATGATATTTGCAGCAGTTAGCTTGCCTTTGGTAAACAGGCGGATATAGGATGCAACCTCGCGCGCATCTGCCAGCGGGTCAAATTTAGGCTTATCCGGACCAAAAACAAAGCTGAACACGGAACGAATAAAGCCTGCACCTTTTGACTTTTCCTTTTTATAAGTCTTATAGTGATTGCCATAAGGATCAACAGCATATTCAACCATGCGGCGGTAAGCAACGAAACTCATGCCTTCGAAAATCGCACGAAACATAAGTGCCAGCAAATCAAAGCCGCTATTGTTGCGCCTGTCATCATTTGAATTGCCACCCGCCATTGTCGCACCAATAATTATTATGGCAAATATGACCGTATATGCAATCAGGATAATGCCTATCGCACCTTTATAGATGACCTTGAAAATGCTATATAGCTTATTTAAAAATGAGACAAGATGTTCGCTAAAAGTTTTTTTGCCTCGCTCGAAAAGCGGATACCTGAACAAAAACTGCAAATCACCCGTTGCCTGATTCAAATTTACGCGTGCATCATAAAGTTCTATGAGCCTGTCAAGCGCACTGTTTACCTCGTCCAACGTGCTGCCGGTGTTGGCAATTGCTTCGGCGGGTGTGATTTTTCCTTTGTTTTTTTTAATGACATCAATTAATGATGATATCAGTTTATCTGATTTTAAATTATTTTGCATAGTTGTTTATAGTTTCTGAATATTTTTTAATAATTATAACGTCAGTGCGATATATGCCATGAGTGCTGCGCCATAAATCAAGGCATCTTCACATGGGTTAAGTTTAGCATTATGTAGGCTTGCTGGATATTTACCATCGTCATGAGCTGTGCCTAAATGCCAAAAGCAGGCAGGAATTTGCTCGGAATAATAAGCAAAATCTTCCGCTAACATTTTAGGTTCTGCTTCAAAAACACTATCCTTTCCGAACAGATTTATAGCCGCATTCCATGCAATATTAACAGCATTTTTATCATTTATGACGGCTGGATAGCCTGATACAATTTCAACTTTGCACTGCGTGTCATAAATACCCGCTAATTCGTTGCATTTATTATAGATTAGCTCCATCAATCCGCTACGCAGTTTTTTGTCGAAAGTTCGCATAGTTCCCTTCATTTGCACCTCGTCGGGAAAGATATTCGTTGCATTGCCGCCATTTATCGAACATATTGAAATTACAGCAGGATACATCGGATTACGATGCTTTGTATTCAGAATATGCAGATAATTTATAATGCTTGCGGCAGCAATTATTGGGTCATTTCCCAGATGAGGCTGCGCTGCATGCGCACCTTTGCCATTAATTGTAAAAAAAAGTTCATTTGTCGAAGCCATCGCCGCAGAGCGAGGAATATGTATTGTACCACATTTTTTTGTAGGATCTATATGTTGTGCAAATATCATACTCGGTGTCGGATTTTTAAGCGCACCGCTTTGTATCATCTCAAAAGCGCCACCCGGCAATACTTCTTCGGCAGGCTGGAATATAAATTTGACAGTTTTGTGCAGTTTAGATTTATGAATATTTATTAATTTTGCTGCGCCAAGTAGCATCGCCGTATGGAAATCATGACCGCAGGCATGCATAATTCCATCATTTTTCGAAGCAAAATCCAGCTCCGTTTCCTCCTTAATCGGCAAGGCGTCAATGTCGGCACGCAGCGCAATGCAATCATCGCTTTTGCCGTGAATTACCGCCACAACACCCGTTTTTGCGATAATTTTATGCTCAATGCCCAGAGCCTCCAAGCGAGTGCAAATATATTTGCAAGTATTATATTCTTGGTAAGATAGCTCGGGATTTGCATGCAAGTACCGCCTGTGTTCAATGACTTCATCTTGTATTTTTTTTGCATCATTAAATATATCATTCATAAATACAAACTTACGCAATTATTTATAAATTTTTTATGGCAACAGATGGTGAGGTGGATTTGCATGCAAGACTCCCATATATTTCCTGTTGTAATAGCCAATTTACCTTGACAGCCTGGATTTTTTTTGGAGGAGTACCTGATTTTGCGGCTCTAATTCCAGAGCTTTGTTTATGGCAGTTTCTGCATCCTCGTATTGATTTAATTTAAGATTTATGTCGGATAAATGTTCAAAAACTTCAGCGCTATTTTCACCTAACTCTATGGATTTCATAACATACTCCAATGCTACCTGATAATTTCCCAATACATAATTTACCCAGCCGTAAGTATCCAAATAAGCGGAATTGTTGGGATTTTGAGTGATGGCAATTTTGGAATATTTCAAGGCGCTATCCAAATAGAGGTTGCGATTGCACAGCGAATAGGCATAATTGTTGTTTATAAGGGCATTATCAGGCTCCGCAGCGAGGGCTTTCATAAAATAAATATCGGAACTGTCATGCCTCTTCAGTTCGCTGTAAATATTCGCAAGTTGACCCAATATATCGACTTGCGAATTATTTCTATTATATGCGATTTTGGAATATTTCAGCGCCTCGTCCAACTTTTTATCAATCAGATAATACATGCCAACAAACATTGGATAGAGCCAGTTATCAGGCTTTTTAGCTGTATATTCCTCTAACAAATTTACAGCTTTATCCTTATATCCATAAGTTTCATATATTACAGCCACTTTCAGAGGCAAGTCATACACCGAATCTGCAATTGGAATAGCTCTGTCAAAATACTTTTTGGCATTTGAGGTGTCCTGAATAGAAACGGCAAGATTGCCTGAAAGAAAATTTATTTGCCAATCGAAGCGAAAGCGGTTGTCAATTTTATCCAAAATTGCCTTTTTTTGAGTAGTATTGGCATACACAGTATCGTAGATAAGACGGTCGACAACAATACCGTATAATACTGCTAAGTCTTTATATATAATCTGAGTATCGAACAATTGAAAATGCTTTATCAGGGTATCATACTGATTGTTTTCCAACCAGTATGAAACAAGCTCGTTGGCGTATTTAGCCTCGTTTGGAAACTCCTTCGCCAATGTGGTCAGAGTATTGAAGTAAATATTTCTGTTTTTGGAATTTCTAGTCAGTTCCAATATCGCAAACAGGGCGTAATCATTTTTATATTTGTCGAATATAATTTGATAATATTCTATAGACTTATTTATATCTTTATACTCGTAAACCCTTGCAAGTGCAAACAGTCTCGCTTCGGTTTCCTCAATTTTACTGGCGGTTTGCAAGGCAGAAATTGCATTTTGAATATCATACTGCTTTATATAAACCTCCGCCAATAAATCATAATTTGGCACGAATTTGTCATCTTTTTTCAACGAATACAGAGCATATTCAGCGGCAAGGTTATACTTATCTAACTTCAAATATGACTTGGAGATAGCGTACAATATCGCTGCTGAAGAGTCATATTTTAGAGCTTGTTGAAATTCTAAAATTGCCTCCGCATATTTATTCTGCGTCTGCAAAACAGAGCCATTTATAATAAAATCATTGATTTTTTTATCTTTGTCCGTTGTGTCGTAATAATTTAAGCCTTGATATTGGTGGTTCAACCAAAATTTTCGTTCTGCTTCTTCATATCCGGAGCTGCACGTAAACAAAAAAGAAAAAAGAAAAAAAATTGCTAATCCATTTAATGATTTCATTCTTACAAATATAAGAAATCGCCCACAACTATGAAAGCGCCAAATACACACAAAGAATAGCATAATTTGCTCATGCTTTACAACAGTTGAAAATATTTTCAATATACATTCCGATGGCATTATTATGAATTGTTTCGTTTTTTGAAAAGCATATCGTTTTTCGACATAATCACTTGATATGTGTACGAAAATTTAGATTTTTTTGCTCAATATTCTGCGTTTCATCTTATTAACCAATTTTATCTATTATGTAGCTGTGGATAATCAAAACAACAAATGGATCAGCACTCACAGCAAAGGCATATACAAGTTCGACGGCACAACATGGACAACATACAACACTCTTCTTTTTTTTGTGCTTTTTTGAGGCAGCGTTCCGCAAAGATTTTTTATAAAGTTTGAAAAAAAATTTAGATAACTTGAAAATATTCTAATGATATAAAAACATGATTTATTAATCGAAAAATGTTATTTTAAAAGTTTTTATAAAGTGTGGCAAAATGAAAAAGCAGAAAATTACGATATATACCGATGGCAGCAGCTTGGGAAATCCAGGGAAAGGCGGCTGGGCGGCGATTTTATCTGACGAAAGCCAGAACGAGAAAATTTTGACAGGCGGATTTCGATTAACAACCAATAACAGGATGGAACTTCTTGCAATTGTCGAAGGCTTGAAAAGCCTTAAGGTACAAGGATATAGCGTTATAATTTATACTGACTCGCAGCTGATTTCGAATAGTGTAAATAATGGCTGGCTAAAAAAATGGTCGAATAATGGTTGGAAAAAAAGTGATAAAACGGAGGTTTTAAATTCTGATTTATGGAAAATGCTGATAGAATTAATGAAAATTAATAATGTGCAAGTATCTTGGATTAAAGGACATAACGGCGAAGAAGGTAATGAGAGGTGCGATAAATTATCAAAAAATGCTGCTGAAAATGCCACCGCAATTGACGAATTTTATGAAAATGGAACGCAAAATAATTCCAAGCAATTGTTTATAAAACCGCAACAATCTGTTCTTGAAAATCATAAAAAATCACATAAGCTGTTGGAAAATCATGAATATAGCTTATATCTATCAAATAATTCTATAATTATTAAAAAGAAAATTTCGAGCGAAAACACTGCTGAAATAATATTTGAAATCGGAGATAAAGAAAAATTATTACATGAAATGAATATATTTATGAATAAAAATTAATTATCATGCAGGATATGGAGCAAATTGTAATAAAACGCAAAAAAAATATTGATATTGAAGTTGTGGCTCCAAGTTCAAAAAGCTATACAATTCGCGCAATTGCAGCTGCTTATCTTTCGAATGGAAACACTATTATTAATAATATTTCATTTTCTGATGATGAGCGTGCAGCTTTGAATTGCATAAAAGCGCTCGGAGCAGAAATTGAAAAAAAATCTGATAATTCTATACTCATAAATTCTTGTAACCATCTTGCTAATAACAAGATAATCAATTGTGGCGAATCAGGATTGTGCATTCGCATGTTTCCCTTTATTGTTTCGCTTTTTCAAAAAAATACTATTTTTCAGTATGAAAAAACTTTAATAAATCGAGATTTATCTGACCTGAAAACTACACTTCAAGTTG
>JAVBOP010000220.1:0-11294 GCA_031550405.1 Kapaibacterium sp. (SeqCode) | reverse complement strand
AAAAATAAAATAAACTTACAACTCCTTGCAATATATGTTAATTAGCAGGGAGTTTTTTTATATACCGGCAGTATAACTCACGATATATGCGAAAACTTTCTGTTATCAATTGCGCTGTTTCTTTTCCATTTCTGAATAGTTTTTAATAAAACTATATTAGCTTACTTAAATATCTTAGAATCATTTCACGCTTCTTTTATTAAATCAGGCTGATATTAAATTTTAACGAATATAATAGCAGTGCAGATAAAGTTAGTGTGTGGGTTAATTTTCTACCTGTAATTAATTTTTTGACTTCATTCATCGGACATAAAACAACTTTTATATCCTCGTTTTCGTCAAGTTTTTGATCGTTAAGCAAGCGACAATTTAGCCATAGATAATGATAGCAAAAATTATTTAAAAATGCAGGATTTGGTCTAACTTCACCTAAAAGCAACACATTATCTCCGCCACAATATCCTGTTTCTTCAGTGCATTCTCGCTTTGCAGCACAATCTGGCTCTTCATTTTTTTCTATCACGCCCGCCGGTAATTCCAGAGAAAAATCGTCAATTCCATGTCGATACTGCTCAACTAATATTAGCTCGTTCTCTTCGGTTATAGCGACAACATTCACCCAATTCGGCGCTTCAAGCGATGTAAAGCTATATGATTTAAGGGTATTAGGATTTGTTCGTATTTTATGATACAAATCAAACACTTTGTGATTGCCTAAAAACTTGCTGTCTATTGTCGCCCATTTTTTCAACATATTATTTCATCAATAAATAATTTAAAAATATTAACTTACAAAAAAATAAAACAATAATCATTTATCACTTGTAAAAATTTTGCTCAAAAGCTGAAAAATTTTCTCTTTTCAAAATAATTCGATTACAAAAAGCAATAATAAATCCTGTTCCATAAGCAAATAGTTGAATAAAAGATGCTATTATAGAAAGACAGCCAATTATCAAATTGTTATTTTTTACAGAAGCGTCAATTAAAATTATCATGCTAAACAATACTATTGGGACAATAACAAAAGGGTAAATAAACAATAGAATGATAGATAAGACTGTATATATTGTAAAAATAGATGGTAATAAATGTACTATTTTTAATGAATTAGGATATTTTTTATATAAATTAATGCGAGCAATACCTGAATTATAAATTTGTTTGAAAAATTTTTTGAAATCTGTTCTTCTTTTATGATATACATATCCATTCGGAATAAATTTAACGTAATATCCATTCTGATAGATCCTGATACTAAAATCAATATCTTCTCCAAAGCGCATTTTAGAAAAACCATTCAAAATATCAAAAATAGATCTTCTGATGCCAAAATTAAATCCACGAGGATAGTATCTATCTATCTTCTTTTTTCCACCTCGAATTCCACCAGTTGTAAAAAAAGATGTCATAGAATAGTTTATTGCTTTTTGTATAGGAGTGAATGTATCCAACGCCTTATCAGGTCCACCAAATGCATCAACATTAGTTTTGGCCAGCTCTTTTTCAATAATCTCTATATATTTTTCAGGTATAATGCAATCAGAATCAAACATTATCAGATATTCGCCACTTGCTTGCTCGGCACCATAATTACGGGTAAAACCGGGTCCAGTATTTTCCTTGAAAAAATATTTTATATCTAATTCTTTCGCATAGTTATCAACAATATCCTTGCAAAGGATAGATGAGCCATCTTCGACAATAATAACTTCAAAATTTTTGTACGTTTGCTTCGTAAGGCTTTCCAATAATTCATCTACTTCATTTGGCCGATTATAAACAGGAACGATTACAGAATAGAAATACATATTTATTTTTTACATTTTCACAAATAGTTAGAAAGCAAATTTAACAAAATTTAATAAAAATTACAGCATATTTTAACATTTTATGATGTAAGGACTTATATATTTTATGATTTTTTTTTCATAAAATAAAAAAAGCCTGTATGAAAATACGAATATTAATCAGACAGGCTGTATAATTTAGTAAAAATAGACTTTATATTACTTTCTTTTTTTATGACGGTTCTTACGCAATCTTTTTTTTCTCTTGTGCGTCGACATCTTGTGTCTTTTTCTTTTTTTACCACAAGGCATGTGTTTCTCCTAATTTAAAAATTCACGATACATTTAATTATTTATTTGGTCTTTTTTTTCGATTGTCCAGTCATTGCGTCATTAACTCGCGCAAAAAAATCAGGCGACGTTTTGAACACAGGCACATATCTGTCTTTAAGCTCCACAATTTGTCCTGTCCTTGGATTTCTTGCAGCTCTTGATTTGCGGTGTTTGGTTTTGAAAACGCCAAAACCACGCAGCTCGATACGTTCTCCTTTTGCAATCGAATTTATGATAGCATTAAGTACACCATCAACAACATATTTTACATCAACTTTTGTGAGACCTGTGCTTTGCGCAACTTCATCAACAATGTCAGCTTTTGTTATACTCATAACTTTACTATTAAATTTTTTATAGTTACAAAAATGTTTATTTCTAAATTGATTTTATCACTAAAACAAGAAATACAAATATACTGAAAATATAGTAAATAGAAAAATTTTTTTACTTTTTTTATGTTTTAATGTTGTATCTAAATTTCGTTTATGCTGCTATTTGCTGAAAATAACGTTAACATTAATTCCATTATTATATGTAAATTTGTATTTGATTTTTCAATTTTACAATTCAACCTGCTATGAATATTTGCAAGCTAAATTTAATGATACTTCCATTCATTCTTGTTTTATCTACCTCCTGTGCAATGAGTAAGCCAAGTAAGGCAGAAATTTTAGTGCAAGATAGTATATTTTTTTCAAATACACTTAATTTATCAACTAATTCATATTATTTTGATAACAAAAATAATATGGAATATTTATTTCATTACGACGGGTTTGACAAAAATATGCAAATATTTGATTTTAAAACAGGAAAATATATAAAATCTATTCCTTTAAGGAATAATATTAATTCATATTATGTTCACAATATGGATTCAATTTTCGTTGCATATTCTAGTTTTTCGGCTGATAGCTTGAATGTAATTGCTATTTTGGATGGTCAAGGTGTGGAAAAAAATATTTTCAATTTTACGAAGGAATTGCAAATCAAAAATAATAATAGCCCAATCCAAATGGTTATGAATTCCAACCCATATGATTTTTTCACCTTTATGTTTTATGAAAATAAATTCATAATTCAAGTTGCTCCGAAAGAAGTAGATGAGAAAAATAAATATAATTATCCTTCGGCTGTCAGCTTGTCTGTGAAAAACAATGCCATTCAAGATGTAAAATATATCAATGAGTATCCTGAATTTTATAAGAAAAATAATTCTTATTTTGCTGCTTATACTGGTTTTACAGCATTTAATCATGGAATTTTAAATACTTTTGTTCTTTCGGACAGCTTAAATTTTCTGTCGAGCAACGGAAAAACGAATTGGATTCAGGCAAAAAGCAAATTTAAAATGAAAGATTACGCATATCAAATTTCCAAACATATAAAATATGACACGTATGTTTTTGACGGTTTCAAATATCCAATTGTTAAGTATGATAAATTCCGCGATGTTATATATAGAGTTGCTATTCATAAAAAAGAAATGGACAGCTCAGTTCAAAATTGGTCTTTGCTGGTTTTTGATAATAAATTCAACCTTATCGACGAAATAACGATTAGCGATAATATGCACTATCATAAAAATTTCTTTATCACAAAACGTGGAATTGCATTTATAAAACAGGAAAATGTGTTTGAAAGAAAAGGAATAACAATAATCAATAACGATATTAAATTTTAGAAATATGGCAAAAATAACAATTGATAATATCATTGAAAATAACAGCTTACCTTCTATATTGTTATTATATGGAGCTGATAAATTCACTCTTAGCGAAAGCCTTGATAAATTGCTGAAATCTATTGTAAAAACGGAAACAGATAAAATTGATTTCAGCTATCTTGATGCTGAGGAAACAAACCAAAACGCAATTGTAAATATAGCCTTGCAATTGCCGATGATGGCGGAAAAGCGTGTTGTTGTTGTGCGCAGATTTGATAAGTTGTTTTCTGGACGAAGAAAAAAATCTGATGCAACTCCCATAATAGAAAAATATTTAGATTCACCTAACAATTCAACGCTGCTTATTTTGGTTGCAGATGGCTCTGATGATTTGAAAATTGATTTTGCAAAACCTCCATATAGCATAATAAAAAACAAGCATCAAGTTCTTGAATTTCCTATAGTTTACGAGAATCAGCTTCCAACTTGGACGATTAACCGATTCAAGCAAAAAAAAATAACTATTTCACATGAAGCTGCTGAATTAATTGTTTCTCAAACGCCGCCAGATCTGCGAAGTCTCGCTAATGAAGTAGAAAAAATATCTCTGCATTATCTTGGAAATAAAGAAATTTCGCTCGAAAATATTGCAAATATTATTGGCATTTCGCGGCAAAATACTGTGTTCGAACTTGTAAAAGCTATCGGCGAAAAATCAACAAAAAAAGCAATTGCAATCATGTCCAATATTCTAGCTGTTTCAAGTCAGGAAGTGTTGATTATTACGGTGATAAGCGATTTTTTCGTGAAATTGTGGAAATTAATGGACATAATTTCCAAAAATTATCCACGCGAGGAAATGGCGAGGCAAATTGGATTAAGAAATGCTTATTTTTTGAATGATTATATGAATGCGCTCAACAAATACACGCCTGAAGAAATCAGTAATACCTTTTCATTATTATGCGAAGCTGACTCAAAATTGAAATCCACTAATTCCAACTCAAAACTAATAATAGAAAAGTTAATAATAGAACTCACTTTTTAAATTTTTTGAGACCTAAGCAACAGAAAATTAAAGATTGTAAATTAGAATCGAAAAATAGTGATAAAAATCATATAAATGCAATATTATCATTCGTATTTTCGTCTTAAGCTCTATTAAATTTTTTTGACCATAATATTTTTAGGTGATTTTAATGAAAATAACAGTTGTTGGCGGTGCTGGCAATGTCGGTGCAACATGCGCACAAGTATTGGCAAATAAAGAACTTGCTGAAGAAATTTGGTTATGCGATGTAGCCGAAGGTGTTTCAAAGGGCAAAGGTTTGGATATGTTCCAGTCTATGCCGATATTCAATTCAAGTACAAAAGTTTTTGGCACGAGCGATTACAATGACACTGCAAATTCTGATATTGTTGTAATTACTGCTGGTTTAGCTCGCAAGCCCGGCATGTCAAGAGATGATCTTCTTGTAAAAAATGCGGCAATCGTTAATTCTTGCGCAGAACAGGCTGTCAAAGTTTCTCCAAATGCTTTCTTTGTTATCGTTTCAAACCCATTAGATGTAATGACTTACGTTGCTTTGCAAAAAACTGAATTGCCTCGTAACAAAGTAATTGGCATGGCTGGAATTCTTGATACGGCAAGATACAGAACTTTCCTTTCGATGGAGCTTGGGATTTCGGTGAAAGATATTCAGGCGTTGGTTTTGGGCGGACATGGCGATACTATGGTGCCACTGCCTCGCTATACAACGGTTGCCGGTATTCCCGTAACTGAACTTATTGCTAAGGATAAGCTTGATGCAATTTGCGACAGAACGGCTAATGGCGGCGGCGAAATCGTTAAATATTTGCAAACGGGCTCTGCATGGTATGCTCCCGGCACTGCAGCAGCGGAGATAGCCGAAGCCATTATTAAAGACCAAAAGCGAATCCTTCCCTGCACCGTCATGCTTAGTGGTGAATATGGCTACAGTGATGTGTGCGTGGGCGTTCCAATAGTTGTTGGAAAAAATGGTATTGAAAAAATTGTTGAATTAAAATTGAATGAAGAAGAAAAAGCATTGTTTGATAAGTCGGCACGGCATGTGAAGATAACTATCAAAGAAGCAATGGACTTACTTTCCAATTGATAATGAAAAAATATTCATAAAAATTATTTATTGTCTTCAATATGTTTTTAAAATTTCATAACTCCTTGTAATTCAACAGATTACAAGGAGTTATTTTTAGATGAAAATATATTGTACCCTAAAATTGCCCCTTGATAATGCTTTTTTGCCTGTTTTATCTTTGCTAAAATGGACCGAAAAATATATGAAACTAAACCAAGTAATTCAAAACTAAATTTGACTTTAAAGCTCAAAATAACTAAATAAAACATAATCAAAAATACAAACAGCATTATATCATACTACTTAATCCCTTCAATTTGTTTATATTGCAATTACAATAATCGACAAAAGCATGGACAAAACAATATCAGATAAGCGTCTTATAAATCAACAGCTTATAAACAATAAAATGCAGACCCCAAAGGATGTAGTTTCTTGGTTGGGTGCTATGCAAGCACAGGATTACAATATGGCGAAATGGGCAATTGGCATTCGCCGGAAAAATGCGACCAACAAGATGATTGAAATAGCATTCAATAATGGCGAAATCCTTAGAACTCATGTGCTGCGACCGACTTGGCATTTTGTTGCTCCTGAAGATATTCGTTGGATGTTGAAGCTCAGTGCATCACGCATTAAGGCGTCAATGAAATCTCGTGATATGCAGTTGGGATTGGATGAAGAGGTTTATAATAAAAGTAAAAATGTGATATATAATGCTTTGGAAAATAAACAACTTACGAGAGATGAATTGTCTAAAGAGCTTGTAAAATCTGGTATTGCGATGAATAATGCTCGGGAATATCATATTATGATGAATGCGGAATTGGACGGGATTATTTGCAGTGGAGCGATGAAATGCAAAAAATATACTTACGCCTTGCTTGATGAAAGAGTGCCAAATATGAATAATAATTTATCAAAAGATGAAGCATTGGCGATGCTTGCAGAAAAATATTTTAGAGGACATTCGCCGACTACATTGCAGGATTTCGTTTGGTGGTCTGGTTTATTGAATAGCGAAGCCAAACGTGCAGTAGAGATTGTTAAAAATAATTTAACAACAGAGACCATTAATTCGCAAGAATACTTTATTCCCAATTCATATATGCCTCAAATTATTCCAGAATCAATTCATTTGTTGCCTGCTTTTGATGAATATATAATTGGTTATCGTGATAGGAAAGCTGTACTTACAGCAGAAAACCATAGCAAAGCCATTTCGAGTAATGGAATATTTCGTCCAACTATCCTGAAGAATGGACATGTTATAGGAATATGGAAAAAGACAGCTACAAAAACTAACCCAGTTATGCTTAATTATTTTGATACACAAGATAAGATGACACAAGATTTAGTTAATGATGCAATTAAAAATTATCTAGCGTTTTGGGGATAACTGGGTTTAAAGAATGAATAAGTAATTTACGAAATATGACAGTAAGCTATATTAATAAATCAGACAATGTCATTATAATAGCTATATAACAAAAATATTTTTAATTATGATATTGCTTCAACAATGTAAGCTGTAAACAATGTCGTAAGTTATAAAAAATGATAAGAGCTATTTAAATAAAAAATATCTTTATGTTTGGTAATCGCATTTCAAGAACACTAAAATAAAAGGAATTGGCAAAATGTGTGTCAAATAAATAAAGTATATACAAATTAAGTATTAATGTTGCAATAAATTAGGTTGGCTTTTATTATATTTGGTGTATAAACATGCAGCTCACTTGGCGGCCGTCAAAAATATTAGTGATCATTTCAGGTAATACAAGTAAAATTGTTAATTAAATCGACTTATGAAATTAAAAATAGAAAATTGGATAGAAAGTAGTAAATTCTCTGATGCAGTGACTAATATATTTTCAGAGGCAATCATGTGTTATAAAAATGGTATCTATAGACCAGCTTTACTTCTTTCATACATTAGTTTTATGAATATATTGAGAGAGCGTATTTTGGTTTCTGATGGTCCTAAATTGTTTGAAAAATCTTATTGGGAAAAAATTCAGAAAGATGTGGTTAAGGATGAAACTTGGGAAAAAGCTGTTTTTGATGCAACTCAGCAACGAGAAAAAATAGAACAAGCAACAAAATTTAAAATAAGAGATGCTGTTTTTTTCATATCCGAAACCATCCGAGAACAAATATCTTATTGGAAAAAGAGACGAAATGATTGTGCCCATTTTAAATCAAATCATATTGATGCATTTCATGTTGAAGCATTTTGGGCTTTCCTGCAAAGTAATTTGTCAAAAATAACAATAGAAGGAGGAAAAGATTCTTTAATCAATAAGTTTAGAAAACATTTTGATATAACATATACACCCGCGAATGCCGATGAAACTAATATTATTAGAGAGATTGAATACTCTGTAAATGATAGTGATTTGAAAGACTTTTGGGAATCCTGTTTTTCAATTATTAACAATTCGTATAGTTGGTCTCCAAGTAAAAAGATATTAGATTTTATTGAAAAAACAATATTAAACTCGAATGATAAAATAAAAGAATCCGTGCTATCTTTTATAAAAGAAGAAAAATCTCTTTATTACAGCTTTTTGTCTAAATACCCCAATCGAATCTTATTGTATAATTATGACAATAGTGAAATTAGATGCTTTTGGCAACGTGAATTATTGCAATGTGAACAGCCATTAGACATATATGCAACATTATTAAATTCTTCATTAATACCAAATCCTGAAATAGAGGAAGCAAACGAACATATTGCAAAAAAATCAAAAGATATGAAGTGAAACAATCATCGAATGATACTTTAATTGCAAATAATTTTTCTATTGCTTTTGAAAAAAAATACTTCAATACAGTGGAATTTAAATCCTATCTAACAACGAATGATAGAGCTGATTTGTTGTATGGATATTTGTTAAATAATAAATTCAATAAGAATATAGTAGAAGTTTTATGTTTAGAATATAATAAACCAAATTCTTCAAATTGGCTATTAGAAAGACTCGAACGGCTTTTTATCGAAAATAATAATAAAAAACAGGAGTTTTTAAACATTGCAAATGAAAATTCAATAGAAATACCAGAAAAATTAAATGATAAGCTAACATAAAAATGTCATCCCACTTAGTCTCTGCTTAAAAGCAGGCAAAAACGTATGTATCATTAAAATAAATTCATAAAATTTGCAACAATAAACAAACTATGAAACATAACAAAATCGTACCCTGCATTTGATTCAATGCCAAAGAAGGAAAAATTTCAGAAATCATTGAATATTTCAAAAACATAATTATCAAATTTTACAAGAAGATGTTATAATATTTGCTAAATCTAAAGGAATTTTATTAAATCAACTCATAGAAAATATCAATGAAATTTGCTATGATATACTTGATGAGGATTTGTTAATAGAAGAAGATGACGAACATTATATTATTAACCCTGATAATTACAATAAGATTATAGCATAATGAAAAATATAAAGCCTAAAGAAGCAACAGCTATTATTAATTCTTTAATTAGTGGAGTAGTTCCAAAAATAGGAGTTCAACATATTGCAGTTGGACGTTCGGGTGAAATTAATGCTTTTTTATCTTTATTAGAAGATGTGAAAAATGGGCATAGTGTTGTTAAATTTTGGATAGGAGATTATGGTTCTGGCAAGTCTTTTATGCTTCATTTACTTAACACAATTGCTTTAAAGCAGAAATTCGTTGTTTCCAATGTGGATTTTACGCCAGAAAATCGTTTGTATTCTAATGATGGAAAGGCAGTAGCTCTTTATTCCGCAATAATGGATAACATTGCTATTCAAACTAAACCCGAAGGCGGAGCTTTACCAGCATTATTAGAAAAATGGATTGAACAAATTATAACAAAAATAGCAAATGAAAATAATATTTCTTTAATTGATATTCGTAACGAACAATATTTAGAATTAATTAAAGCTAGTATTATGAAAACTGTCAATGAAATTACAGAAGTTGGCGATTTTGACTTTGGAACTGTTGTTATAAAATATTATGAAGGGTATATTCAAAATAATGAAATATTGAGAAGAAATGCTTTAAGATGGTTGAAAGGTGAGTACAGAACAAAAACAGAAGCAAGCAAGATTTAGGTGTTAGGGAAATAATTAATGATATGAATTATTATGATATGCTTAAAAATTTTTCTAAGCTATTCGTAAGTATTGGATATAGTGGTTTTATAATAAATTTGGACGAAGCTATAAATCTTTATAAAATTTCAACATCTATGATGAGAGAAAAGAATTATGAAAAAATATTAACAATTTACAATGATTGTTTTCAAGGTAAAGTAGCAAATCTATTTTTAAATTTTGCGGGAACAAAAGAGTTTTTAGAAAATGAACGCAGAGGACTGTTTAGTTATAGTGCCTTAAAATCAAGACTTGAAACAAATAAATTTGAGACTAAAGAAATTAGAGATTTTACTCAGCCTGTCGTACGTTTATTACCTCTTACGCATGATGAAATATTTGTATTACTTAAAAATTTAAAATATGTTTTTGACTTCAATTATAGCACAGAAATTAATATTTCAGATATAGGAATTCAAAAATTCATGGAAGAAATGTTTAATAAACCCGGAGCTTCAGAATTTTTAACTCCACGAGAAGTTATAAGAGACTTCTTAAATATTTTGAGTATTATTAGACAAAATCCAAATGTAGATAAAAATCAAATCTTTGGGGAAATTGAAATTGTAGATGAAAGACCCAACGAATTTGAATTAAATAATATTGAAGAACTATAATGCCTTTTAACTTACTTTCCGAACCAATACGTAAATATATTTATGATAAGCGTTGGTCTGAATTGCGCCCAATCCAAGCTGCTGCTATTTAAAGAATACTAACAACAGATAATAATTATATTTTGGCATCAAGAACAGCTTCAGGTAAAACAGAGGCTGCCTTTCTTCCTATACTTTCAAAAGTGGACTTCAATCAATCGGGGGTACAAGTTCTTTATATTTCACCATTAATTGCTTTAATCAATGACCAATTTAATCGTATAGAAGAACTTTGTGAATATCTTGATGTTACTGTAACTAAATGGCATGGTGAAGCAAATAAATCTCTTAAAGATAAAATTATTAAAAATCCTAATGGTATTATTTTAATAACTCCAGAATCTTTGGAAGCTATGTTTGTAAATAAGCCATATAATATCAAACAGCTATTCTCAAATCTGAAATATGTAGTTATAGATGAAATACATTCATTTTTAGGGACAGATAGAGGCATTGTAACTTTATTGTTGCTTAAGTAAAATATTTTATGTATATTTGTAATTACTATTATAAGTGTTTTATTTAAAAGGTAGATACGAATTATGTGTGAACAAATTGAATGTAAATATGCCTTAGTCA
>JAVBOP010000045.1:0-12647 GCA_031550405.1 Kapaibacterium sp. (SeqCode) | reverse complement strand
CAAAATAGCGGTGTAAGCCTTGAATTAAATGGATGTTCGTATAGTTTGGGCGGAATAATTTCATATTTTCATTATGATAAAGAAATACGTTCAACTTCATCGCGTTCTTTCGCTGGAAAAGATGGCATTATGGGCAGTATTTTTTGTATATATGGATTAAATAAAATTAATTTATGTGGTGAATTGTCCATTGATAATCACAGCAATGTCGGCTTAAAATTCGGCTCTGCGTACAAAAGCAAGGAGTTTAATTTTGCGATGCACGTGCGTTCGTTTGAAGAAGATTTTCGCTCGCCTTATGGTTCAATTTTCGGGGAATTTTCTTATCCTGCCAATGAATTGGGCTTGTATTTGGGCTGTGTTTGGAAGCATTCGCGCAATTTTCAAACGGCGGCATATTTGGATTGTTTCAAAACTTACGCCCGTACTTATACGATTGATACCATTGTAAGCGGATTTGAATTATTTCTGCAATTCGACTTGCATCTATCTAAAAATACAGATGTTTACGCTCGCTTGACTTTCAAAAATAAAACAGATGAGGAGCAATTAAAAAATAAAGCCATATTTTATCAAGCGGAAAAAAGTGGAATAAGGACGGAATTGAAACACCATTTTTCAAAATCGCTATATGTTAGAAATAGAATAGACTTAGTGTTTTTAGACAATAAAAATATTATTGATAACGAGTTAGGTATTGCAGCATTTTTAGAAGGAACGTGGCAGACAACAGATTGGTTGCGCTTGCAAAGCCGTATAACTTATTTTACAACAGATAGTTACGAATCCGCAATATGGCAATACGAATATTATTATCAAGGCTATTCGTACACGCCTGCTTTGTACGAAGATGGCTGCCGCGCATATTTGGCAATTCAATTATCTCCTGCAAAATGGATAAACATTAACTTGCGCTATGTGAATTATTATAAATTTAATCAAAATTACATTGGCTCTGGAAATGAGCGAATTAACTCCAACCAACAAAACAGGATCTACCTGCAATTTGACCTCAAAATTTAAGAATCTGTTTAAATTAAATTTTGCAAAAGGCAGAAAGGGAACTACGTTTGCTGAATGCAAATCAAACAATATAGTTCAAATCTTTCCGCCCAAGGATGGCAAGTTATAAATAAAATAATTCAGTTGCATAATTGCTTTTGCTTGCATTATTGGGTTAAATACACTATTTTTGATTTTTTAATTTTTAGGCTAATATAATGCAAAATATAGAGCAAATTCAAAATATTATTGAGAGTATCATTGACCCTGATCTGGGAGTTTCATTAAAAAAAATTAATGCAATATCTACCATAAACATGAATGATCATACTATTGATTTGAAGTTGAATTTGCCCGGACCTGTCACATACCTCAAAAAAGAGTATGAGCGTATTATCGGCATTAAACTGCAAGACGCAAGTATCAATAAAAATATAGAATTAGAGATATTTGAAAATTCTGATAGCATTAAAAATCGTGAAGGCAAAGCATCCAAAATTAAGCATATTATAGCGGTTGCTTCTGGCAAAGGCGGCGTTGGTAAATCTACGATTTCGACCAATATTGCGACGGAACTTGCGGCACAGGGAGCGAAGGTTGGGATGATTGATAGCGACATATATGGTCCAAGCCAGCCTATAATGTTTGGTCTTTCTGGCGAAACAATGGAGGCTTTTACTGATCAACATGGCAAGACTACCGCGTATCCTGTTGAAAAATATGGAGTTAAAATTGCTTCCATAGGCTTTGTTCTGAATAGAGATGAAGCGGCAAGCCTGAGGGGACCTATGCTTTCCAGAGTTTTTAGCCTGTTTTACGAGCAAATCGAATGGGGTGAGCTTGATTATTTGGTGTTTGATTTGCCACCCGGCACAGGTGATGTTCATCTTTCGTTCATCCAAAAAACCGCTCCTGATGGTGTCGTGCTTATTACTACTCCGCAGGAAATTTCTCTTGCAGATGTTCGCCGCGGAGCTATGCTGTTTCAAAATATGACTGTTAACATACTTGGCGTTATTGAAAATATGAGCTATTTTATTCCTCCTGACAATACGGATAAAAAATATTACATTTTTGGACAAGGCGGCGGAAAAAATATTGCTACGGAGCTTGGTTTGACTTTATTGGGCGAAATCCCCATAAGCATTGATATGCGAGAAACAAGCGATGCGGGCAAACCAATTGTGCTGCAAGAGTGGAAGCCGAATTTTCAAAAGGAAATTCTCAAGGACACCACCGCAAATATTATCAGCCAGCTTCGCCGGCAAAAATATGTTTAAGTTTATTTTGGCATGCTTATTATTATTCAGATTCGAAAGCAAATTGCCGCTTCAAAAATGCTTGGTTGCGGGATTTTATTTTTCGATTTTTTATCAATTCGTCAGTTATTCGAATTATATCAAAGAAAGATTTGAAAGGATGATGAGGAATCTTTTTTTCGTTGCAATATGCTGCAAGTCTTGATTTTGCAAAAATTACATCACAATGTTCAGCAGCGCAAAAATCCGTCATTCCATCGCCAATGTACACAATAATTTCATCGTCAGCGGAATTGTTCAGCACAATATTACGCTTGCATGAAGCAGTGGTACAATTGCACGATTCATCTGCTCCGTAAAAAAACGGATAAAAATACATATCTACCTTACTTTTCAGCAACTTATTGCAAAAAACAGGAATATTGGATAATTGCAATTGTTTTAGAATTGGCATAATATACGCATCAAAACCATCGCTCACAATGGTCAACTGATGGCAATTTTTGTTGCAATATTCAACGAATTTTTGAAAATAAGCATCAACTTCTTGTGTTTTTGCAAATTCGATAATATCATTAAAATTAATATAGTTATCGATAGACATGCACAATTTGCGATTTAATTCTCGCACATTATATTTGCCATTTTCGAACTCATTCCAATATGTTTCAAAATTTCCAAATTTGCGGAACATTGCATCACCCACATCATCGAGTGTGATTGTTCCATCAAAATCACAAAAAAATGATATTGTCATAAAATTAATTTTAATTATATTTAATACTCAATAGTTATATAAGAAATCTGTAACCTTATTCCATACATTAAATTACAGGTTTTCAATATTTTCATTAAAAATGTTCAATAAAATTCACACCGAAAACCTATACAGTATTTATGATGTACACAAGCATTATTTTCGATTTTAAAAATTTTTTTGGGAAAAAATTTATGAATATTTATATCATAGATACGGGATTTATGAATATTTATTAATAATTCTATACTATCTTTCCCAAAACGCTTGCCCAACTCGTTTTATATGTTCCACTAAATCAGGATTTTTTATGTTATAGTAAATCGAAATATCAAACATATATGGCAATAACAAATCATCAATTTCCCAATAGAGTTCGTCGGGAATATCATTCAAATTTTTGCCAAGCAAGGTAATGTCAATGTCAGAACCATTTCTATAAGTTCCTTTTGCACGAGAGCCGTAAATTATGGCTTTTTCGATTTCACTGTGTTTAGCAAATACAGCTTGTATTTTTTTTATATCTTCATCATCCAAACCAAATTTCATTCTATAGAATCCATAGCGTTTTTAAAATCAACAAATAGCGGATAATATTGCTTAACTATCTTTTCTAACAAGGCATTAGCAATCTCTTCATCATACGTATGAACAGATTTTATTCTGCTTTCTATCATATCCATCCAAATTTTGCCTGCTTGAATTAATTCTCGCCTAAAAGCTAAACGAATCGCATCACGACTACCAATAATTTGCACTTCTCCTTGATAAGTTAAATAATCTTTCATCACATTCCACGCCAATTCATGAGTAAATTCAAACCTCTGTATCAATCCTTGATTTTCAAGATCGGTTAATTTTCTTTGTTTGCTTAGCTTAACCGCTTCTTCCAATAATGTCAATGCCTTAGCAAAATTTTGAAATCGTTGCTTCCATCTTATATCTTTATTTTCCATATTTTTATGAATATTTTTTAATAAATTATCCCCAATTACACTATGGGTTCAGGAGGCTCAGCAGATGTTGCCTGAGTCCGCGAAATAGCCTGCACAAGGCGAGCAATTGAACCGTATGTTTTTTGATGAAATTAGTAGTTCGCTAATATCTTCCGGTGGAAGTTCCTGATGTTTTGTTGTTCGGCAGCAAAATATTCTATCTCTATTTCGAGCGGCGAGCGGTGATTTGCGCGCATTCGATTTAGCGAATCCATCAACTCGCTATGAATCACATCGGCATCCTTGATAACCAATTCGTGTTCATTGTTCTCGTTTGCAGGCACATCAGCGGTATCATCCTGAATATCGTATGGAATATTTTCGTCCGCCATAACTTCCTTCGGCATAATATCCTCTGCCTGAAAATCGCTCTCGCCTGAAATGCTTTCAGCGTCTTCATGCGTTTTTTCCGCTTCATTTTCATCTTGCATTTCTTCGGTATCTTCATATATATCTTCGGTTGGTTCTAATGCTTCTTGTGCGGCAATGCTTTCCTGTAATGTGGTGTCTTCGATGGTTACATCTATTTCTTCGTCAGAGTCTGGAGTTTCCTCTTCAATATTTTGCGGTATATCCTGTGTATTTTCCTCATGACTTAAAGGCATATCGCCATGCTCATCCATAATTTGATTTAGCATGTCCTCGAGCTCGTCGCATGTGAAGGCGTTAATCGAATTTTTCTCCGCAATGTTCCTTATTTCGGAGTATATACCCGATAAATCGTAACTTTCAAAAAACAGCGCCAGCAAATCGATATGCACAGATTCTTTTCTTGCAAAAACGCAATAATATCTCAATGGCTCTATCAATTGCGCAACAGAGAGCTGCTGCCTATAGTTGGAATGAATCTCTTTTGCCAATTCGGTGAATTGTTCCGAAGTTATTGCGTACTTTAGCTTCTCTTCTTCCTTTTCTTTTATTTTATTCCACAATGCTTTGGTAAACGGATCAGCAGGCAGATATGCAGCCTTAATCAAAATATCATAAGTATCTAATTTTTCTCCGCCGCCAAAGACGAAGTTTGTAAGCGTGTCAACAGGAGCGAATATATATTTTATTCGCATGTTTACACCCGTTTTCAAAACATTTTTCATGCTTTCCTTGGGAAATTGTATCCAACAGGATAATCCATCTTTGACTTTTTCAAAATCATGTTTGTAAATACCATCCTCCAGATAGCCTTGTTTAAGCATTTCCTCCACCAGTCTTTCTGCAAGAAAATCTGTCTGAGCATAGAGATATTCACGCAAATCTTTGTCAAGCGAGTTGATAAGTTCTATTTGGTTTACAGTTATTTTGTCTTCAAACTGGTCGATTTCCTCCCAAATGAAATTAAAAATTGAATTACATTCTTCATTTATCATATTGTATTTACTCATAATTAAGATTCTCCGACTTATTCCAATGCAAGTTACTAAAATTATGCAATAAAAACAAGATTAGAAAAAAACATTATGCGGGCGAGGAAGACATGATGTTATGTTTATAAGAAGGTGAAATAATCAGGTTTTTTGTTATATTTATAGCAATGAACAAATGGAATATGATGAATATGGACAGGCAATTTTTATGTATCTTGCTGTTACTGCTTGCGCTTACGGCATCCTGTATCAATCCGTTTGCGCCAGCGAAAATGCACTCTGATTCTGAGCCGTCGCTACTTGGAGACCAGAAGACAATTGAAGGATTTTTTCAAAATTTTCAGTACGCATATAATTTCAAAGATACGTTGGTTTATAGCAATTTGCTTGCTGACAATTTCACATTTTCATACGTTAATTATGATAAAAATATTGACTTAACATGGTCGCGAGCGGAAGATATGCTTACCACTTATCGCCTATTTATTTCTTCGCAAAATCTGGATTTGGTATGGAATGAAATCGTTTCTGAAGAAGGCGATAATTCGTTGAAAATTATTTCCCGCAGCTTCAATCTAACAATTACATTTAACCCATCTGATATTGTAAGAATTTATGGCAAAGCAAATTTCAGATTGCAGCGAGCAGACACATTGCATAACTGGAAACTCGTTTTATGGCGAGACGAATCTACGTATTAATTTCGCCAGCAACGACGATGCAATCAACATGCAAGGCATCGGATTGTGCTATTTTTGGGTGCGTTTAAATTCGATTCGCTTGGAGTTTTCATACCCCAAATTCTGCGCTCTGTTTATAACACCAACCCGCCAGCCCTTTTCCTGTATTATCCTCGTATAATATCCATCTTCAATACTTGCATCATTAATTCCCTCGCCTGTTGGCGGCAAGCCCAATTCGCGAATAACAGCTTTCGGCATATAGAAAAACGCTCCATTTACTGCATCTTTAATTTTTAGCGCCTCGCTGTTATAAATGCGTTTTTCTATTGTCGGATGATTTTTTTCCTGTATCTTATCGTCCAGCAAGTCAATTAGCTGCAAATCTGAAAATTCTTTTAAAATTTGTTCGCAGTCATTAATCCACGCCTTTTCAATTGCCATATCGTCGTCAAAAAAAGTTACCGATTTCACATCTTCCAGCGACAGTAGCTTTAGCGCCTGAGATATGGAAAAATTCTTTTGCCACTGCGGAATTTCACTGTTTCTGTTTAGCAGTATTCTATTTATATCGCCATTACTATGGTATTGCGTAAGTTCGTTTATTAATTCGATGTTACTGCCGTTATCGGCAACAATAATTTTAACATTGGGTTCGTATTTGCGAATATCATTGATAAGATTGAAAATTGTTCCGTCACGTTTGAAAGACGTGATTACAGCCCAATTGGTATTTCCCGGCACCTCCTGAAATTCATCAAAAGAGCGTCGAACGCGATGCTCTATATTGCTTATGTGTATGCGTATATAGTCAAATTTTTTCTTTGACTTCTTATAAAAAGCCAAAAACAGCAATGCGCTTATTAGAACCGAAGCAAGCGATATAGTGATTTCCATGATGAGTTTTATGAAAAAAAATTAATAATTCAGCATGCAAGAGTTATGCTCCTGTACATAAATAGCTGTAAATTAAAGATATTCGTTCGTTATGTCTTTTTGTTTGCGTACGGAAACTACGCGGAATTTGTCTATGTTTATCGAATCATTTTGCAGCACATTGATTTTGACAAAATATTTTATCATCAAGCGCGATATAATCGAGAAAGAGCCTTCCAGCAAATATTCTGCGGTTTGCGGATGAACTAATAAATTAATTTTAAATTCATTTGATTTTTCGCGAAAGGTTTGCAGCCATTTTTCAATGGAATTTAATAGCGTTGCTTGAGAAGCGACGCGTCCGGAACCATTGCAAGCAGTACATACAACGCTTGTTTTTTCAACTAAATTTTGATTAATCCGTTGCCGCGTTATTTGCATAAGTCCAAGCTGCGTAAGTGGATAGGCAATTGTTTTTGCTCTATCTCGCTTGATTTCCCATTTCATGTCATTAAACAATTTATTCCTGTTCGATTCATGCTGCATATCAATAAAATCAATGACGATAATTCCGCCAATATCCCGCAGCCGTATTTGCTTTGCGATTTCATGAGCTGCCTCAAGATTGGTTTTGATGGCATTCAATTCCTGCTCCGTCTCCATCGAACGCCCCGAATTGACATCAATAACAGTAAGCGCTTCAGTTCTGTCAATCACAATATCGCCGCCGCCCGCAAGCGATAAAGTTCTTTTATGAGTTCTTGCCAGTTCCTTTTCAATTCCCATAATTTCAAAAATCGGCGTACTTCCCTTATAAAGCTCGACCTTATTGACAAGTTTGGGTTCTGAAAGATGCAAATAGGATACGATATTTTGCAACATTCGCTGCGAATCCACCACCACTCTATCAATATCGCTTTTGAAAAAATCGCGGATAACGCTCGCTGCCAAAAGCATATCCTGATAAACCAAGCCGGGCGTCTGCGTTTTTCTTGCCATTTCGATTTTCTTTTCTACATCCCGCCATGTATTTAGCAGATTTTCCCAATCATTTATTAATTCTTTTTCATTTTTCCCGACAGAAGCTGTGCGAATAATACAGCCAAAGCCTTCCGGCAAAGCCTTCTTTGCCAGACGCCGCAAGCGCCGGCGTTCGTAAGATGACTGGATTTTTCGAGAAACGCCAATAGATTTTTCAAATGGCATAAGAACAACATAGCGACCGGGGATTGCGATTTTTGTCGAAACTTTCATGCCTTTATGCGAATATGCCTCTCGAACAACCTGCACAAGTATTTCCTTATTTTCCTGCAAGTTAATCGTGATTTCGCCGGATTTTTTGGTATAAAAAGTAGCAAATTCTTTGGTTATATTTCCAACATCGGCGGGCTTTTTTATCTTTTGTTCTTCTGGATTTTCCGGCTGCTGACAGTCCTGCTCGTCTTCATCATCATTGTCCAAATTCTCATATTGACTATCCTCCACATCTGAAAAATGCAAAAAAGCGTCCTGATGATAGCCTATATCAACAAATGCAGCGTTAATTCCCTGCGAAACCTTGCTCACCTTTCCATAATACACATTGCCCAGCAGTTTTTCCTTTTCAGGCAATTCAATAAAATATTCTGCCAGATGCCCATCTTCAGTTATCGCCACACGTACTTCGTTTATTGCAGAATTAATTATAATTTCTTTTCTCATTCAGCAGTCCAACACTAAATTTAATTTTTAGCAAAGTTATAAAAATAGCAAAAGAATTTGACATATTCGCCATATTGTTCATGAAAGGCTATCTCATATATATTGGCTAAGTCCTTTTTCGCAGATTTTTTTTCCTTCTTGAATTGCTGTTTCTAAAATAGCATCATTTTGAGCTAAATCATTGCGTTTGTTTTCATTATGCCATAAATGGAATGCAGCGGCAGCAAATTTTACATTTTTACGCACTATGCCATTATTTATCATTCGCACTACAAATTCACTGTCTTCACGCCCCCATCCTACAAAATTTTCATCAAAGCCGTTCACTTTCAGCAAGTCGCTTTTCCAGAAAGACATATTGCAACCCCGTACTTTTTGATGATTTTTATTTCCATAACGCTTTGAAATTACTTTAGACAGCCAATTGCAACCAATAGTATTGGCTCTGTTTTTTATGCCAGCAGAAAAAAATGAAAAGGATGCGTCAATGTCCTTAATATGCTTTTTAGTTGCATTTTCAAGCACAAGTACGCGTGAGCCTTGAATAAACTGGTTAGGTTGGGCATGAGCTATATGGTCATGTATAAAATTTTTGCTTAAAACCATATCTCCATCTGCCATAATTATATAATCGCCTGAGCTTTGTGCAATAGCTTTGTTTCGTATTTTTGATAGCTGAAAACCATTATCCTCCTGCCAACAATGAATTAGCGGAACTGAAAACTGCTTCTTATATTTTTCCACCAATCGCCTTGTTTCGTCTGTTGAACCATCGTCAGCAATAATTACCTCATCAGGCATTTGCTTTTGTTTTAACACGCTTACGAGCACTAACTCTAATGCATCTGCTCTGTTATATGTTGTTATTATCAGGCTTGCCGTTGGCATGCAGGTGTTGAATTTCGCGTAATTTGGCATATTTTATAAATGTAGAAAAAGCAGCAATGCAGCAGATGGTCAAACCTCGCCAACCGTCGCGCCAGCCTTGTTGCAGGATATAATCTTTGAAAAAGCGAATTTGAGGCGAAAAAATAAGCTTGATGCAGGAAAATTTTTTATTTTTCCGAAAGTAATTTTGCGCCATTAATGTTGTGTATTTATTGGCACGTTGCAAATGGTCATCAATATCCGTGTATGAATAATGCAGCAAATCACCATCTAACACGCCTGTTTTAACATTCTGATTAAGCCGAAGTTCTTCATGAATTTCACCCTGCCATTCAGCAGAATTACGGTTCCAAAGACGCAACTTGCTATCAGGATACCATCCGCAATGCCTAATCCATTTGCCGCAATAATTCGTCAATCTGTTAATTTTATAGGCATCAGCAGCAGGATTAGCCTTAATCTTCAAGATAGATTTTTTAAGTTCTGCTGAAATTTCTTCATCGGCATCAACAGAAAAAATAAAATCATATTTAGCTTTGCTGTTGCCAAAGTTTTTTGATTTGGAATACCCTTCCCAAGCATGTCGAATAAATGTTGCATTATATTTTTTGCAAATCTCTTCAGTTTTATCAGTTGAAAAACTATCCACAACAACAATGTCATCCGCTACTCCCTGCAATGAAAGCAAGCAGCGTTCAATGTTCCGCTCTTCATTAAATGTTATAATCACAGCCGAAAGTTGTACCTTATTCATGATTGCAAATATAACAAAAGACTAAATATGTATAATTAAAAAAATGGAAAAGAATTATAACTTTGTTCACTTGAGATTTGAAAAATAAGCGTGGTTTTGGTTACGGTATTGCATGTTAGTTTCCATTGCTTCAGCTCGCAGTAAAGAAAAAAACTTAATTTATTCTTTTTTGTGTATAAGTTTTTTCGTAATTTTATTTTTTTGATATTTTATTAACTCATTTTTGTAAGGAAATCTTATGGAAGAAAACAACACTATTGAGGCTAAATTACCTGAAAATGCACATCGCGAATTAAAAGAAGGCGAAGTGTATATGCCCGTGATGGCGGCTTCATCTCGTTTTGCCGAAATAACCCCTTGGTCTGTATGTATGGGCTTGCTCATGGCTATCATATTTTCTGCCGCAGCTGCATACTCAGGTCTTAAAATTGGACAGGTTTTTGAGGCAGCTATCCCTATTTCTATTATCGCTGTTGGTGCATCTGCTGCATTGAAAAAAAGGAATGCACTTGCACAAAACGTCATTATCCAATCTATTGGTGCAAGTTCTGGTGTTATCGTGGCTGGTGCAATCTTTACGATACCTGCACTATATATACTACAAGCAAAATACCCAGAAATTGAGGCAAATTTTGTGCAGATATTCTTTGCGTCATTATTTGGCGGCTTCTTAGGTATATTATTTTTGATACCATTCCGCAAATATTTCGTCAAAGACATGCACGGCAAATTCCCATTTCCAGAGGCAACAGCCACAACGGAAATACTTATAACAGGCGAAAAAGGCGGCTCGCAGGCAATGATACTCGTTGCAAGCGGACTTGTAGGCGGTATTTTTGAATTTCTATTCTCAACTTTACGGCTATTTTCGGATACAATCACATCGCGCATATTGCCTGTTGGTCAGGTACTTGCCGATAAATCCAAAATGGTATTCAAAATGAGCGTCAGCCCGCTTGTATTCTCATTTGGTTACCTTGTTGGCTTGAAATATGCAACTATAATATGCGTTGGCTCATTTTTGTCATGGTTTGTTTTTGTCCCGCTCATCAACGAAATTGGCGATATAATGCTGACTTTAACAGGTGGTGGAATTAATCCATTTGCTGCGATGTCACCAGAAGCCATATTTAGAGGATATGTACGACCAATCGGCATTGGTGCTATAGCAATGGCAGGAATCATTGGTATTGCTAAATCTTCATCGGTTATCGGCTCAGCATTCAAGCTCGCTGTTGCAGGCCTTACAGGTGGAAATAAAGCAGAAAAAGCAGCAGAAGTTGATGTACCTCGTACAGAAAAAGACCTCAAAATGTCCACTATATTTTTACTGTCAGTTGTAGTTATTGGAGCTATATTTGTCTTCTTATTATTCGGAGTAAATATAACACCATTCCAAGCAATTGTAGCATTAGTTACATTAGTTGTTATAGCATTTTTATTTACAACAGTTGCAGCAAATGCGATAGCCATAGTTGGTTCCAACCCTGTTTCCGGTATGACACTTATGACATTAATTCTATCATCATTCATACTTGTTGCTGCAGGCTTATCAGGACCTCTTGGCATGATGAGCGCATTAGTAATCGGTGGTATTGTTTGTACGGCATTATCAATGGCGGGCGGTTTCATTACAGACTTAAAGGTTGGATACTGGCTCGGTACAACTCCTATTAAACAGGAAAAATGGAAATTCTTAGGCACATTAGTATCAGCTGCTACAGTAGGTGTAGTCATATATATACTTGGTCAGGCTTATGGTTATGTATTAACCCCAGAAACACCTAATCCACTTGTAGCGCCGCAAGCAAACGCAATGGCAGCAGTTATCGAACCGCTTATGCTTCCGGGTGCTAAAGTATACTGGATATTATACGTTGTAGGCGCGTTATTATCATTGTTCTTATTCATGATAGGCATTCCGCCGTTGGCATTCGCATTGGGCATGTTCATACCTCTTGACTTGAATACTCCATTAATCGTGGGCGGTATTTTGAACCACTTCATGAGCAAAGAAACAAAGAAACAGTCCAAAGAATTAGCATCAGCACGAACAGCACGAGGCACGCTTATATCATCAGGTATGATTGCAGGAGCAGCACTGTTCGGCGTTGTAGGCGCGTTATTATTATTCTTCGGAGTAGATTTGAATACACACTTATTCGACGGCAACGATGTAGCAGCCGAGTCTGTTGCATTAATCGCCTTCATCTGCTTAGTCGGCTATTTCGTTTGGGATTCGCGTAGGGCGAAAATAGGAGAGTAAGGACTAACATCCTCGTGCAAATAATAAAAAGGCAGGGCATAATACCCTGCTTTTTTTTGGTAAACCTAATCAGGAAAATCACTTACCTGACAGATTGAGATTATAATA
>JAVBOP010000167.1:0-3368 GCA_031550405.1 Kapaibacterium sp. (SeqCode) | reverse complement strand
TCCATTTATGAATATTTTTTTAATAATCTATATCGTTGTTGGTTATGATTGAGAAGTTGTTGTGCAGCAGAACAGTGAAAGGTATTTATATATGTTCACTATTCTGCCGCTATTGCTCTTCGATTTCTTGTATCTCCATTTTCATTGTTTTTGTAGTATTAATTATTATATCAATGCCAAATTTTTTATTAATTAAAACATAAATATTTTTAAAATTTTTTTTGAGAATACATATAATATTATGCAATATTATTTCAGGGAAATATACACTGAAGATGCCTGCCAACTTTCAGCAAAAAATTCAATAAATTTCATTTCGTGCAGAGCGCAACGTGTTGTTGAGCAGCATAGCAATCGTCATAGGACCAACACCGCCGGGAACAGGAGTAATGGCGTTCGCTCTGTTCGCAACATCGCTATAAGCTACATCGCCGACAATACGGTAGCCCTTCTCTGAAGCCGCATCGGCTATGCGATTTATGCCCACATCGATAACAACAACGCCATCTTTCACATCCTTCGCCTTTACCAGTTCCGGAACGCCAACAGCTGCTATCAGCACATCAGCCTGTTTTGTATAATAGCTGAAATCGGGAGCGGCAGTATGGCAAATCGTTACAATTGCATTGGCATGAGGAGCTTTTTGATAGAGCAAGTTTGCAATCGGCTTGCCAACAATATTGCTGCGGCCAAGCACAACACAGTGCTTGCCTTTCAAATCAATTTCATAACGTTTCAAAAGTTCGAATATCCCAAGCGGCGTGCATGGCACATAGCAAGGTAGCCCCGCAACCAGTCTGCCAACGTTTTCAGGATGAAACCCGTCGACATCTTTGTTCGGAGCAACAGATAATATAATTTTAGTTTCATTTATATGCGGCGGAAGTGGAAGCTGCACAAGAATCCCGTGTATAGAGCTGTCATGATTCCAAGCATCAATTATTTCAAGTACTTCAGCCTCTGTAGCGCTTATATTTTTTCTCAAAACAAGCGATTCAATTCCGAGTTCTTGACACGCTTTTTCCTTGCTTTTTACATAAATTTGCGAGGCTGGGTTTTCGCCAACGAGCAGCAGAGCCAACTTTGGTTTTACAGCGCTGTTTTTGACTAATTTGTCAACTTCAATTTTGATTTCATTTTTTATGGTTGCTGCGGTATGTTTACCGTCGATGATTACAGGCATAGCTTTTAAAAACAATTATGATTTTTTTTTAATAATTCTGTGGTGCTGGGCTTGGATTGGGATTATCAGGTTTTTGATATTTCGCATTATTGTTAAATTTATGTGAATTGTTCCCGTTCTTTGGATATTTTTTAAACTTGCTGTTGGGGTTTTGCTTAGTAGCTTTCCCTCTATTATTCTTAAATTTCAAAGCATTACGCTTTTTATCCTCTGCTTCTTTTTTCAATCTTTCGATTTCGATTTCGTATTTTTCAGGCGACTCTTTCTTTAATTTTTCGAGTTGCGTTTCAAGCATCAATTTACTGTGCTTTTTGGCGCGGGATTTCTTCATCTGGAAAAACCATACTACAATTTTTCCCATTTCTTCCCGCATTTCTTCAGGATAGCAATATACGGTAAAAATACTTTCATTTTCTTTTTGTACAACTTTCTCAGGCTCCATTTCTTCGCCAAACTTGCCTTTGTAATGCGAATTAATTGCATTTGAGATTTTGCGCAAATCTTTTTTACTAAATTTCATTTTACTTTGTATCAGGCAATTATACACTGTATTGGGCATTTCAGCCTTGGCATTTTCCATTTTCATACTCCAAAATTAAAACCTTATAATTGAACAAAAATAGCAAACAAGGTGGATTTAACAAAATAATAATTGATTTTCTACTAAAAATTCCGCAATTTGTACGGCATTTGTTGCAGCGCCTTTCCGCAAATTATCTGCAACAACCCAAAAATAAAGCCCGTTTTCGTGGGTAATGTCGCGCCTTATTCTGCCGACAAAAACCTCATCTTTGCCGTTGCTTTGTTGTGGCGTTGGATATTCCTCATTCTGGATATCGTCGACAAGCACAATCCCATTTTGCAGCTCAAGGCAATGCTTAATTTCTGGAAGCGAAAATTGATGTTCAAGCTCAGTATAAACCGAGATCGAGTGAGAGTTTTCTACCGGCACTCTGACACAAGTTACTGCAATATCAAGGCTTGGCATGGATAAAATTTTTCGCGACTCATTAATTATTTTCATTTCTTCAATCGTGAATCCATTTTCCAATGCCGGTGAGTGAAACATGATATTGTTCCATATTTTATGCTTATCGGCAGTCGTTTTGCCCTGCATTTCGTCATGCAGTTTGTCGACACCCTTCTGCCCCGCACCGCTAATGGCTTGATAAGTCGATATGATTAATCGATTTATCTTGAACTGTCTGTCCAAAGCAAACAGCGGCACAACAAGCTGTATTGTCGAGCAATTCGGATTTGCAATTATGCCATTATGCTTTTTGGCAGCCTCAGGATTAACCTCCGGCACGACAAGCGGAACGTTGTTGTCCATACGCCAGCAACTGCTGTTGTCAATAACGACACAGCCAGACTTGACAGCAATTGGAGCGAATTTTTTGCTAATATCAGAACCCGCAGAAAACAATGCCATGTCGATATTATTAAATGATTTTTCATTCAATACTTCTATTTTTATGTTGCTATTCTTGAACGTAACATTTTTTCCTGCCGAACGGACAGAAGCCAGCAACGTAAGGTTATTTATGGGGAAATTCCTTTCCTCCAAAACTTGGAGCATAGTTCTGCCAACAAGACCAGTCGCTCCAACAATCGCTATATTGTATTTTTTCATAAATTTTTATTCATATATCTTTATAAATTCAGTATGCCATTTGTCAAATTCGCCTGATAATATTTTCTCTCGGGCAGTTCTCATCAGCCATAAGTAAAATGCCAGATTTTGCATGGAAGCAAGTTGCAAACCAAGAATCTCATCAGCCATTATCAAATGCCGCAAATAGCCAAGCGAATACTCATTGCTTGCCCAAAAATCCAAATTTTCATCTATTGGTTCATTGCAAAATTTAAATCTTGCATTGCGAATATTGAACTTGCCGCGTGTTGTGAAAATTTGCCCATTTCGGGCATTGCGCGTCGGCATAACGCAGTCAAACATGTCAATGCCTCTTGCAATCGATTGCAGCAAATTCTCCGGCGTGCCAACACCCATCAAATATCTTGGACTACTTTCCGGCATATAATCGGTGCAGCAATCCGTAATTTCATACATCGTTTCGGCTGGCTCGCCAACTGAAAGCCCGCCAATAGCATAGCCGTCAAAGCCTATTTCCACCATACGCTGAATATAATCCGTCCGCAGCTCTTTGTGCATTCCGCCCTGCCA
>JAVBOP010000216.1:0-11859 GCA_031550405.1 Kapaibacterium sp. (SeqCode) | reverse complement strand
TTATAAATAAAATACATATAGTAGACAATTTGAAATTTAACTTCATAGATTATGAATTTTTTTTAATATTTATATATTGTTTCAGATACAGAGTAATTAAGTATAATAAAAAAATAGAGATGCAGCAATGCAACATCCCTATTTTGGTTTGAAATGAATAGCACCGAGCACTATTCCAAATTACGCAATAACATTTAATTTTCCAAAATTTCACATTCAACGCGTCTATTTTTGCCTCGCCCCTCGGGAGTTGAATTGCTGGCAAGCGGCTTGGAATATCCAAAACCCTGTATGCTGATTCTTGATGCTTCAATGCCTTGCTGCACAAGGAACTGTTTAACAGCCTCAGCGCGTCTTTGAGACAGCACCATGTTATCTTCTCTTGAACCCACGTTATCTGTGTGTCCAAGCAAGCTGATTTTTATCGCCTTATTAGCATTTAAAGTTTTGGCAAAGCGCTCCAATTCCGGATATGATTCAGGCAAAAGCACATATTCGCCTGTATTAAAGAAAATATTATTGATTCTAACTTTTTGACCTTTTTCTATTGGAACCAGAAATAAGTCCTGATCATATTCTGCATAGCTTGTAACAACCGTCAAGTCCAAATGCTCGTTGACAGGAATAAAACCTATTGCTTCTGCACGAAAACTGTATTTTTCTTTGCTCGGCAAAGCAATTTTAAATTCGCCTGTTGTTGGATTGGAACGCGCCAAACCGCAGCTTTCGCCCGTTGATAATTTTTCATACATGATAATCGCTTCAACAGGTTCTTTAGTTTTGCTGTTTATAACCTTACCTGAAATTAGAATAACTTTTTCCGGACGCAATGCTTCGGGCAGCTGCACTCTAAATATATCCTCGCCGCCAAATGTAGGCTGATTGCTTGACACAAAATAGGCGTAATCTCCTGATGCAGTTATCGTAAAATAGGCATCCCATTTGTTTGTATTGATTTGCGGACCAAGGTTCACAGGCTTGCTCCAATTTGTCCAAGTATCATCTAATCTTCTGGACATAAAAATGTCATTTCCGCCATATCCCGGCCATCCTGCCGATGAGAAATATAATGTAGTCCCATCCGCAGCTAAAAACGGAGAATCTTCTCTATCTGCCGTGTTGATACTGGGACCAAGATTTTTGGGCATAGACCACGTACCATTTTCCTGCAAAAAGCTTACATACAAATCGTTTCTGCCGTATCCATCATTTCTTTCAACCGAGAGCAAAAGCACCTTGCCGCTGCTGGCAAGAGCATAGCTGCCACGCGCATAGTTATAATAATTCTCAACTTCTACTTTTTGGGGGAAAGACCATGTATTGCCATTTTTGTAAGTCATTGAAAAACCTTCAGATTGCGAGCCATCAGGATTATAGACATTGCCCACAAGCATTGAATTTCCATCAGGAAGAATAGATATGGCAAAATTATGCAATTTGGTATTTAACGGCGCTCCTATATTTTTTGCTGGCAGAAATTTACCCTGTCCATCGGCTTCTGCAAACCAGATGCTTTGTATGCCTGTATTTTCAGGATGGTTTTCACGAGTGAAAAACAGGATCTTGCCGTCAGGAGATATGACAGGTGCTAATTCTGAGAAAGGAGAATTAATATTTACTCCTAAATTTTCAGGCTGTCCTATCAATTTCACGTCCTCCGATAGATTAATTTCAGTAGATATACGCGGCTCTTTTCTGTCAGAAACAGCAATTGCATCAATCTGATAGAAGTCGTTATAATTAGCTGTATTGACATCTACCTGCAATTCGCTTACCTTAAATTCCGTTCTGTCTAAAAGAACATTTAATACCTGACTTTGCCCCTGCAGAATACCGGGGTTGGGATTGGAGTATACAAGCAGTTCATTACCTTCGCCATATAACGTAATTTTAGTGATAGCACCCGGATTCAAATTCTCAAAAACTGCTATTTGCTCTACATACATTTCATTGGCAAACCCAACTCGAATGAAATCATCATGCTTAAAATTTTTAGGCGTCCATGCGCATGGCGATTCTTCAGCGCTTGCCGTTACATTAGGTTCTCCCAATACTTGATTAGGTGCAAAACAATTAACATTTTTCTTTTTAGAAGTAAACCCACCTGACGATGCTACAACAACGCTTGCCCATTGTACATTTGGAGTTGCAGTTGCAAAAACATCACAATGAAATACAATCAATAAAAACAGTATTAATACTTTTTTACCAAACTTCATTTTTATATATCCTCGACATTAAATTATCTATTGCATCATTAACCGATATGTCTTCAAACAGCACTTTATGCGTTTGTTCTACTATCGGCATTTCTCCTTTCATTTTTTTTGCCATTTGAAATGCAGAAACTGTCGTATTCACACCTTCTGCAACTGTTTTATATTCCTCAATAATACTTTTTAGTTTCCGTCCCTGTCCAAGCAATTCTCCAACTTTCCTGTTTCTGCTGTGCTGACTTTGGCATGTAACTATTAAGTCTCCAAGTCCAGATAATCCAGAAAAAGTCATAGGATTTGCACCCATTTTAATGCCCAATCTTGAAATTTCTGCAAGTCCGCGAGTTATTAAGGCTGCCTTTGTATTATCTCCCAGATTAACTCCGTCGAGCATACCAGCAGTAATAGCGATAACATTTTTTAATGCTCCACCTATTTCACAGCCTGTAACATCATCCGATGAATATAGCCGGAAATGCTTTGTTGAAAAAACGTCGCGAATTGCTTTGGCAAGTTCCATATTCGTAGAAGCTACCAAAATGGTTGTTGGTATGTTTCGGGCTACTTCTTCAGCATGCGAAGGACCGCTTAATACCACATATTTATCGGCACTTATTTCCGTAACTTCAGCAAAAATTTCTGAAATACGGAATAAAGTGTTCTGCTCAATACCTTTCGAACCATTAACAATAATTTTATTATCAAATGGAAAATCTACCCTGCTATAAACCTGTCTTATGTATTGCGTTGGAACTGTGTTAACAATAATATCACTATCGGCAAGCGAATTTATATCGCTCGTAGCCAAAATATTATCAGGCAAATCAACATTAGGCAGGAAATCGGAATTGGTATGGTTTAGATTGATTTCGTCAGCTGTTTCTCTATCTATAGCCCAAATTGTAACATTAAATTCAGCCGAAAGTATTGTTGCAAGAGCGGTTCCCCATCCTCCTGCACCAATTATTGCTATTTTTTTTATATCCATAAATTGAGGTCAATAATTATTTTTTTTTAATAAAAGCAAGCGTAGTTACAATAGACAAATAATTTTTTCACCGTAGCATACTTCCAAATACTAAACTACGCAAAACCGTACGAATAAAATTCAATAGAAATACTTAATCGCTCTGATTTTATCTCTTCAAACCGAAAAAAACAATATTTTGTGAAAATATTCTTAAGCAAATGGTTATAGAAAAAAATCGTTCAAAAGAAAACACATGCAATATTCTGAACAAACATTCATAAAATATACAAAAATTTCTGGTATTGTTTTGCGGTGTTTCTCTCCGCCGCGCCCATCACATTCGGCAGCATCTTAATTCTGGCATTAGGCTGGCGAGGGATTATGTTGATATTACTTCAGTATAATTTTTTTTTGAGGCATTTTTCTTTATTTTTGTGCTAAATCTTATTGATAAAATAGCTGAATTGAGATAGCAAAAGTAATGAATGACATGGATTTGGTAGAGAATGGAAATGATCAGTTTTTTCAAGAAAATCTGCTTGATAGAAAAGTTCTGGTTATAGCATATTATTTCCCGCCAATGGGATTAAGCGGCGTGCAAAGAACTCTTAAATTTGTAAAATATTTGCCAAATTATCATTGGAAACCGGTTGTACTTACTACAGGTGCAACCGATTTTTATGCTTTTGATGATACATTGTTAAACGATATAAATGAAAATATTTTAATATATCGCACCGAAAAAGATCCGCGAAAATCTTTTAAAATCAAAAAAGATGGTAAAAACAATGTTATAAATTATCCTTCCCGTTTCAAGCAAATACTTATGCGGCGCTTGTCGCAAGCTATTCTGATACCAGATAGCCGCATTGGCTGGAAAAAACATGCAGTAGAATTGGGCAGCAAAATAATAGAAGAAAATAGCGATATAAAGGTAATTTATACAACGGCTCCACCCTATACTGATTTTCTGGTTGCTAAGGAATTATCTGTAAAATATAACATTCCGTTTGTTGTTGATTACCGCGATTTGTGGGTTGATAATGCTTATTATTACTATGCAACGCCGTTTCATAAGGCGAAAGCTATTAAGATGGAATCAGATGTTTTGCGTTTGGCACAAAAAGCGTTTGTTATAACCCGCAGTTTGAAAGAAAAAATGTTACGGCGTTATAAGTTCTTATCCCATAATGACATAGCAATATTGCCGCATGGTTTTGATGAGGAAGATTTTATTCCATATAAGCATATAAAGCCAAATGAAAATAAATTCACAATCACTCATAGCGGAATATTCAGTGAAGATCTTACACCTAAATATTTCTTAAAAGCGTTAGCAAAGTTTTTGGAACAAAGAAAAGATGCAAAACATTGTATAGATGTTAGATTTATAGGAGTTATGCGTAAGAGTCATTTGAAAATGATTAACAAGTTGCAGCTTTCTGACTGTACTACAATTACGGGTTACGTATCGCATGATGAAGTAATAAAAAATTTGATGGAATCGGATTTGCTGTGGATGATGATTCCGAACGATATTGCAACTCCAAGCCGGCTTTATGAATATATTGGTGCAAGAAAGCCTATGATTGTTTGCGCCCCTGAGGGCGGAATACGGCAGATTGCGAAAGAATCTAATGTGGCAATTACCTGTGGTCCCAAAGATGTTGATGCTATACTGAATGCTTTGAATATGTTTTTCGATTTATGGAAAGCAAACAATATGCCAAAAGCAGATAAAAAATATGTTAATCAGTACGAAAGAAAGTATATTACAGGTTATTTAGCGAAAGAGCTTTCATTAGCTTCCAATTTATAGGCAGTGCTTGAAAAAGTGAAAGACACAATTTATTATATAATACAAAATAGCAAAAAATATTTATGAATATAAATTCATTAAATATAAAACTTAAAGATGTGCAAATTGCCGTAATTGGTTTAGGTTATGTTGGCTTACCATTGGCAAGATTATTTTCTACAAAGTATAAAACCATAGGTTTTGACATAGACGAAGAGCGGGTTCAAAGTTTGATGCAGGGAATTGACGTAACTCGTGAAATATCAGATGATTTATTACAGGAAGCAATTGCCGATGGCTTTTGCTGCACTTCAAAATTAAAAAACATTCATAATTGTAATGTATATATTGTTACTGTACCAACACCAATAGACAGAAACAATTCACCAGATTTAACCAAGCTCCTTGCAGCAAGCCGTTCAGTAGGTCAAGTAATATCGAAAGGTAACATTGTGATTTACGAATCGACGGTTTATCCGGGAGCGACTGAAGAAGATTGTGTGCCTGAAATAGAGCATATTTCTGGATTAAAATATAATCATGATTTTTTTGCAGGTTATTCACCGGAACGCATAAATCCAGGTGATAAAGAGCATACGGTAGAAAAAATAAAGAAAATCACTTCAGGTTCAACACCTGAAATTGCGGCATTTGTTAATGAATTATATTCTTCAGTTATTACCGCTGGAACGCATCTTGCACCAAGTATAAAAATTGCGGAAGCTGCGAAAGTTATTGAAAATTCGCAGCGTGATATAAATAGTGCATTTGTTAATGAACTTGCTAAGATATTTAATAAAATGGGACTTAGCACACATGATATATTAGAAGCTGCAAGTACAAAATGGAATTTTTTATCATTTCGCCCGGGATTGGTGGGCGGGCATTGCATTGGTGTTGATCCTTATTACTTAGCTCATAAAGCCATTGAATATGGTTATCATCCTGAAATTATTCTGGCGGGCAGGCGATTAAATGATTCTATGGGTGAATATGTAGCATTGCAGACAATTAAGTGCATGATACAAAAGGGAATTACGATTAACTGTTCCAGAGTTTTGATTCTTGGAATAACATTTAAAGAGAATTGTTCTGATATACGTAATACAAAGGTTCTGGACATTGTTAACACCTTAAAAGAATATGACGTAACTATATCAATTTATGACACTTGGGCATCGCCAGAAGAGGTCAAATTAGAGTACAATTTAGATATAGTCAATAAATTGCCTGATGAAAAATATAATGCTGTTATTTTAGCCGTTGCACACAACGAGTTTATAAATCTGGATATCTCTAACTTGCTTAAAGATAACGGTGTTATATATGACGTAAAAAACATGTTAAAATACCAAATTGATGGAAGATTATAAATATTGCATGAAGTAGATATAACATTGCCCGCGTCATCCGTCCAGTTTATGAATAAATATTCATTATTGGCTATAGCTTCGATTATTGCGGTTTGACCTTTTTCATATTTTCCGCTGCGATTGTTGAACCGCCAGTAGCAGGATTTGATTTTAAAATTAAATTTACAGTATCTGGATTTGGCTTAACAGCCTTATTGTATATTAATTAGGAATTATCTTTTTGGCGTTACCAATGCCCGCAAGCTCGCCGTACGGCACCAACTGCCGCTGCCCTGCATACAGATTAAACAAACCTGCCAAAATAAATATTATTGTTATAATTATTTTCATCTTAATTAATTTCCTTATATTTTTATAATTACTTATTTGTGACTAAAAATTTTTAAATTGTAGAGCCGTTGCATGCAACGGCGCTACAAGGATTTATGAATAAAAATTAATAAATGGCGATGCCTTTGGTGCGGCTTTCGTCGCCGATGCGGAATACATGCCAGTATCGTAATTAATCTATAACAACAAGTGCCTTTGAACACACTGCATTGTTAACACGCAAAGAAATGATTTTTACGCCTTTGCATAATAAATTGCTGTTGAATTTTAATTTCATTAATCCGCGTCCTGTTGTGAGATTGTAGCTTTCGATTGAATAATTGAAATCTTTGATTTGTTGCCCTAAAATATCACTCACATCTACGCTAAATTGAGAATACGCTTTAGGTTCGCAATAAAAATCAACTGTTACTTCGTTATTTATCAAAACACTCGGATATAAACTAAAAATATGCAGCTTGGAAAGAAGCGAACTTCCGGTTTCACTTTCATTTATGCTTCCATTAGTACGTGAAAATTTCAAGATGCCGTTTGCCTTGTCTTTGCCAGAAGCTGTTTCAGATGTTAAATATAAATTTCCATTCTTAGCCTCAAATATAGACGGTCTGGAAAATCTTACCATTTCACCACTCACACTGTGAGGTACAAGCGGCATCAAATATTTTTCCTTTAATTGACCTGTATTTTTATCGAAATATAAGATCTCCGAATATGAAGAATCTTCAGAAACAGATGTGGTCATATTTACTCTTAATTCGTTTTGATTTATAATTTTTATTTCCCAAATGAATGGAAAATAACCTTTTGCCTTTGTTTCCTCATAATAATCCAATTCGATGAGTTTCAATTGCTCATCTTTAAATATATAAAATACTTCGGGCAGGTTGTTAGATATCTTGCACTCTACTAATATTTCATCACCATAAGGTATAAATTTAGGTGTTTGTGTTGCAGGAATGCCTAAATCAGCCCAGCAATATTGTTTGGCATCTTTGGAATTAGGATTTTTATAGTCATACATATACAAAGTATCTTTGGAATTATGCTTAAAGCACAGGTAATTTTTCCAAAGGAATGGTAAATTAAAGCTTCCGACAATCTTTTTAACTGGAAACTTAGCCGTTTCTTTATCCTCATCTTTCCAATAAAACATTTGGGTTGAAATAATGTCTTCTGCTGTGATTTTAAGGAGTTCGTATTTTGCAATCAAATATAGCTCACCTTCTTCGTTCTTAAGAAATTTTCCGGCATCGGCGAGATTTAAATAGCCTGATTCATTCAAAGGCAATCCATCTGTTTTTTGTACAAATTTTTTGCCATCGTACATATATAATTTATGTATATATGTGTATGTTTCTGCATTATATTCCGAATGTAAATTCCATAAAGTATTCTTTTCATCTAAATTGATTTCTCTGATGGACATAAATTCTTTGGCATTTCCTGTTTCAATTAATTTCTCTACAGGTTTTTCGCCAATTGTAGAAATATCTATGCTTCCCCAAAAATTCTCAGACTTGTCTTCCAAATATATATAATTCCCTTTTTGCAACTGCAACTCAACAGGCGGAATATTAAGAGTTTGAACCTGCCAAGGTTTTAACACATTAGGTGGGTAGTATATCCATTCTTCCGCCGATAATTCCGGCAATAATATTATCGAAAATATTGCTAAAAAATACAATTTTACTTTTATATTATGTTTTTTCATGTTATGTTTTTCCTTATTATATATCGTAGAGCCGTTGCATGCAACGGCTATACAGGATTATGAATAAAAAACCTACCTATTTATTATCAGTTTTTCTGCCTTTGCTTTGTCGCCGATGCGGATGATAACGCTGTATACGCCGCTGGCTAAGTGCTTGGTATCGAATGTCTTAGTAAATATACCTGCTTCTGCATAGCCGTCGTAGATCTGCATGATGTTTCTGCCTAACATGTCGGAAAGGCTGATGCTTACGCTGCCGGCTTCGGTCATGTCCATGCTCAGGGTGCAGTCGTCGCTTGCTGGGTTGGGGAATAATGAATAATTTTTAATAATCGCCGGCTCGGGGATAGCGCCAAGCGGAGTTACTTGATAAAGCTGAGATGTTTTCGTTGAATCTGCATTATCTTTGTGCATAACGATATAATTCCCGCTTGGACTATACATGTAGCCATCAAGACTCCATTCGTCGTCAGAGCCTAAGCCCACGATTGTATCAAGAGTTGTAATTTTACCATCTCTTGAGAGCCTGCCAATAAGCTTGGTATAAGGGGCGGTTGGATATGTTTTTGTTACAGCGGCAAATTCAAAATCACCTGATGCGGTTTTATGAACACTCTTTAGCTGTAACTCAAATCTCCAATCTGTCTGGAACGGAATATAGTTCAAAAGCTCGCCTGTAGAATAATCTACCTCAGCAATGCAATAATAATGGTGTTCCAAATCCGACTCTTCTCTATTGTCAAGAAATTCTTCGCGACAGGCGGCATAGCATATATGTTTGCCAGAAGCCTCTTCATATTCGGATATTTTGAATCTACCTCCAATGCCATAGCTCGAATCTGTGTTTACCAAACAACTCCACAATATTTGAGCATCCGGAGCCGGAACAACCTTGAGCAAAGTCGTAACATTGCGCCGTGTCGTTGTGCCGCCTGTAGATATGGTGGATGGTGTATATAGTCTTTCATGACATCTGGCATTGACATATAAATATCCATCTCTTACAAAATCATGCCCATCAGCATATATCATAAAATTGCCTCTTAAATAGGTGGTATCGGTTAATGTTGTTTGTTTATAAAAACCTTTAGATAACGCCTTGCCTATTAATTTACCATCTTTATCATGTTTGCTAAGAAGCCAATTTGAATTATCTTCAAAAGAATTTAAAGCACTAAGATATTCATTGCCGTCGTATACAGCAGGATAATATGCGTAAGCACCTGTGGTCTGCCGCTCTTTACCATTGGAATCTATGCAGACCGTATCCTTTTCTTCAAGATAATCATATTTAAGTTCAGGAGTAAGCTCTAAGGAATAGCGTTTGAGGTTTAATCGATAGCCTCGCAAGGCAGGAACCGGTATATATTTTTTAGGATAATTTGAAAGTATGGTAACTTCATTATTTTCATCAAGATACATCAATGTTGGTATTTTTGAACGAAAATTTTCGCTACTGTCAACTTCTCTGATTTTAAATATTGTTTTTTTAGTGATAGTGTCGAATATTGTTGCAGAAATTCCGTAATGCTGCTTGTACACAGGCGCTCCCACGCCATCTTCTCCATCTATAATATATGGATGAGTGAGCAGATTAAGTAAAAATATTTTTCCGTCCTTTTCATAAAATTGATGTGTTATAGGATGTCCACGACCGCTTTCTATAGCCTCGCCGTACGGCACCAGCTGCCACTGCCCTGCATACAGATTAAGCAAACCTGCCCAAATAAATATTATTGTTAATATTATTTTCATCTTAATTAATTTCCTTATATTTTTATAATTACTTATTTGTGATTAAAAATTTTTAAAATGTAGAGCCGTTGCATGCAACGGCTCTACGGGATTGTGATTAAAAATTATTGAACAATAAAAGAAGCATTGTAAATTGTTTCTGTACTATCATCAATTTTCATTACTATGTAATAAATTCCAGCTATAAAATCGTTTGTCAACTTGATATCAATTGAATTCTCACCACTCATAACCTTATAGTATCCGTTATAAAGCATTTGATTAGATTGATTGAAAATCTTTATTGATGCGTCACCCATGCTATTCAAGGGATATATAAACAAAAGAGAAAGCTTAGCATCAGTGCCAATAGGATTAGGATACACAATCAAAGGTGTAACAGTATCCGCTCCTCCAGTATTTCCTTGTAGCGTGTGTTTTTCTTTCCAAGTTTTGCCATAATTAAAAGAAACAAATTGCTTGCCTTTGTTAGTTACAAAGATTTGGTTTGCAAATTTTTCTTCTTTCTTTTCTGTCGCAATATTATCGACTTTCTTACTCCATGTATTACCTCCATCTATTGATGTAAAGGTCATATTTTGGGAATTAGTAAATACTATTTTGTCAAATTTAACTACATTACCTGTATGCGTATCATCAGCTATTAAATAAGCAGACGATAAAGCAAGGCAGAAAGCCAACATTAGTGTCTTGATTGTTTTGCTCTTTAGTGTATTCATTGCAGCCTCCATTAGTCGCCAAGATTTAAAAATGTAGCTTCGCAGCTGTTAATATTACATCTTGTAACCCAAGCATCTGTGATGTATGGATAATAGTTTGGATACCGCCTAAAATAATCTGCACACTGTTGATCTGTTTCGGGATAGGTATTGCACTCTTCCGCATTTTCTATAGTTGTTTTTTCTTCTCTATGCACAAGATTGCCATCTGCATCCATACAAAACAGGTTATCTACACGGCAACAAAGCTCTGCTGAACAGTATCTTGGAGAACGTATTGTAACATTAACCCCTTCTGGTAAAAGAAAATGTGCCCTGCATACTCCCCGACAGCTGCCTGCATAATACGAAATTCTGGAATGATCATAATCATCGCAAAGCAGATCTTCGGGTTCAAACATTTCCGCTAATTTCATAAAATTATGTTTAGCAACGAGTGCGTACAAATCATGCTCAAACTGATTGTTATTTATATCTGCATTAGATATTTCCTCGCCATTCCAACCAAGATAATTTCTCAATGATAGGCAGGCATTGGCATTTGGAGTCTTAAGAGCAATATTGTCTATGTATATTTGCCTTATTTTAACATTAGTAGAACACATTCTTATTTTGTACGTAACTAAAACCGGACATCCAGGAAAATTAGGATGTTCAATAATAGCTGTTTCGTAGGTCCAAGGATTCCAGCCATTACAAACACTGCCATCGTCATTATTGTAACAAGGTGGTGTCCACTGTAAATTAGGTATTGTTGAGTATGGCAACATATCTTGATATAGTGCATAATACTCTGTTTGCTTAGTTATCGGCACATTTATAAAATTTACTGGATATTGTCCAGGCTGCGCCCATACGCTGTTTGGCATCATCATGCCCATCATTATTGCTACCATCATAGCCGCTAAAAGGGCAATTTTGGGGCTTTTATGCCCGTCCCTCCTTTCTGCATCGCATATACCGCTAAGCGGTAAGATTTCCTGAATT
>JAVBOP010000023.1:0-5840 GCA_031550405.1 Kapaibacterium sp. (SeqCode) | reverse complement strand
TTATTCGCTTCTATGATCCTGTAAATGGAGGCATTTACATCGATGGAATTAATATAAGAGAATTGACAATAAAATCCTATCGCTCCCTGTTTGGCATAGTTTCTCAGGAAAATATTTTATTTAACGATACAATTAGAAATAATATCGCATGCGGCTATGAAAATTTCACGCAGGAAGAGTTGGAAAACGCTGCTAAAATTGCCAATTGTTATGATTTTATCCAAAAAATGCCGAACAAATTTGACACAATGCTCGGCGATAGAGGCGTAAATATAAGTGGCGGCGAAAGACAGCGCATTGCGATTGCCCGTTCGCTTTTGCGCAACCCTGCCATTCTTGTTTTCGATGAAGCAACCTCTGCTCTTGATGCGGAATCGGAGCGTATCGTGCAAAATGCGATAAATAATTCGCTTGCAAATAAAACGGCATTTATCGTTGCCCACCGCCTTTCGACTGTCATCAATTGCGATGAAATCGTTGTTTTTGACAAAGGAATTGTTGTGGAACAGGGCACACACAAGGAATTAATCGAAAAAAATGGCTACTACAAAAAGCTATACGATCTTCAATTCCAACAGGAATCAAGTGCAATATAGGCGGTGTATATAATGAGCTCATGCTAAATTTTTTTTCATTTTTTATTTAGTGTAAAAACAGTGCAATCTGTTCCATACCTGTTTACTCTGCTTAAATAACATACAATTAACGCAAATGCAACAAATGCTAAAAACATTACATCAAGTTTTGTCGCATCGGGTGAAAAATTTTCTGAATTTTTTGTTTCGGAAATGAAGGTTTGAAATGCGACAGAACGATTCATGAGAAAGTAAAAGCCATAACTTTAAATATTAAACATGTTTACAGTGATGTTAATAGTTGTTATGGCAAGACTTAATATGAGAGTCAAAATATTCTCGAAACTATTGAATAATGTTAGAGATTACGTTAGATTTGTTTTTAAACAAACACTTATTGCAATTCGATTGCAAAATTGCTATAATTTAGGAACAATGATTACCAAAATGGATTGATAACAAGACATAGCCTGATTATTACCTCAATTCTCTTGAATAAATTATCCATATTAAATAGCTGTATTGCATGGTTTTATGGAATTTTAAAATAAATTTATACTTGTTGCAGAGAGTTGAATATAATTTAAAACATATTTAATAAAATATCGCGAAATCTGGCTTTTTGCACATAACAATGAATTTAAATTAATAATTTTGTCTATTAAGCCAGCTTTTTACAAAGCCAAATCTTTGTAAGCTCCCAATAATAGTGAATTGAATCCTGCTGAAAAAATTTGGTGGAAATTCAAGGGAGGTTTTTCTAACAAATTATTCGAAAAAATAGAATGTTTAAATGTATTTTTAATAAAAATATGTAGTGAAAAGCATCTGCAACTGTAATTATACAATTTATATTTATATACAGATAATTTATTCAAGAAAAGGGGATTAAAATTTGTAAAATTTAGCAGCCATTTTCCAAAACAAAAAAAGCCTTGTAAGTTATTGACTTACAAGGCTTTTATAATGGCACGCCGGACTGGATTCGAACCAGTGGCCCTCAGCTTAGAAGGCTGATGCTCTATCCAGCTGAGCTACCGGCGCAACGTTTAAGTTTATCGAAAGAAGAATACAAATATAACAAATTTTGCACAAATATCAAAGAGATAAAAAAAACCTTTTAGTTGCCTAAAAGGTTCAATATTACTTTATTTCATTATTGCATGTCTGCGTTTTGGAGTTACGTATAACCTGTTAATTTATAGGGACTTCTATATTATTGCCTGTTGTGTTTGGCTTTTTAATTAATTTGATAATTAATTCCCCATTTTTATAATCTGCCGAAATGTTTTCGGTATCAATATGATCAGGCAGTACGAATTGTCTGTGAAAATCACCAAAACTGCGTTCCTGCAAAAAATATTTTACATTATTATCATTGCAATTATCATTGCATTCACAAGAATTTTTCTTACTGCCCTTTATAGATAAGGTGTTCTTTTCATTGATAGTTATAGCAATATTTTCTTTTTCCATTCCAGGCAATTCCACTACAATGAAAATATTTTCATCCTTCTCAAATATATCGATTCTAAAATCCATCAAACTATCATTACAGTTGCATGAATTTTGAAAATTTGCTCTTCTGTCTTTTTGCATAGCATAGAAAAAAAGCGGATTTAAAGCGAATGTTCTCATATTTTTATTCCTTAAAATTTTATGAATAATTGTTACTTGAAAGAGAGATTACGAAAAGTGTGCCAACGCTATAATAGTGGCATTATGTCATTTATATGTCAGCATTTAGGAGATTTATATGCCAATATTTTCTGCCAGAAAATCACCATGTGACAAAATGATGCTTTTTTTTACTTAAAGCTTAGTTATCTATTTATAAAAAATTAGAATATTGCCGCTATTTGTCTTTCTCCAAAAAACATCCAACATAAAAAAAAGCCCGCTTTCTAACGGGCTTTGGATATAGTACAAGATGTAATTATGCTTTTATCGGACGCAACAGATGTTTTTCTGCAAGATAGAAACCGCCAAAGAGGAAAATTGAATACGCTACCGAGCTTAGCAGTGTATATCTAAAAAATGGAATCGCCATTTCAAAACAAGTAGCCAAACCTGCCAAAGAATAGCCATACCAGCCCATTGCCCAGACAGCAAAATTAGTGATAACGAAAAATATCAATGCACCAATGATAGAATTAGCAAAAATATTTTTAGTTGTAGCTGCTTTTATTCTCATTCCAAGAATTGCGATCAGCCCAAAAGAAAAATAAACACTAATCATTGTTGGGTGTAATCCTATAAATAAGTCGCTGATAAACATAGCGATTATGGGAATCGCCAGTGCGATTTTCCTGTTGGCAAAAAAAGCTCCACTAAACAATGCAACTGCTATTATTGGAGAAAAATTTGGAGCTACTGAGAAAATTCTGGATGCAATTGAGAAAATTATCAATGCAGTCACAAGAAAAAATCTAACATCAAATTTGTTGTTCATATAAGTACCATGAATATAAATAAATTGAAAAATTCCAATGTAATTCGCAAAATGCAATACGCAAAAATAAGTAAAGTTTTTCAAATATCAAAGTGCAAATATGAGCATATTTAAATTTAATTTGGGTGGATAATTTTTATGGCTTTTTTTGATAATGATAATCATTCTGCTCAATGAGTTGGCTCTATGTTGTTATTCTTTTGAAGATCAGGCAAATTGTAAATATGAAAGTTTGAAATAATATTATTGTTGCACCGCTTGGCAGGTCTAAGATGAAAGATAAAAATAAGCCTGTGACGCAGGTTGTTATTGCATAACATACCGATAATACTAACATTTGTGAAAATGTTCGAGAGAAAATGCGAGCTGTTGCTGGTGGCAATACCAAAAACGCTGAAATTAATACTATCCCAACCAATTTTATAGAGATAACAATTGCTATCGCAAGCAAACAAGCGAGAATATAATCTTGACGAATGACATTTATGCCATCGGAAACAGCCAATTCCCTGTCAAAGGTTGAATAGGCTAACTCTTTCCAAATCAACAAGATAACAAGCAGTATGCCGCTTGTCAATATTAACGAAGCGACAACATCGCTGGACGAAATCGCAAGTATTGAGCCGAATAGATATGAGTAGGCATCGCTTGTATAGCCCGCTTTGATGGATATCAAAATTATGCCTGCGGCAACCGACGCCGAAAAAAGTATCCCGATGGACGTGTCTATTTCTAAATTGGTGCGATTCTTTAACAATATAATTAACAGCGCCGCCAATATTGTGAATGGAATTGCTGCCGTCATTGGGTCGATACCGAGCAAAATACCCATGCCTATTCCGCCTAATGCCGAGTGAGATAAGCCACTTCCGAGGAAACTCATTTTGCGTTGGACAACGAAAATTCCTAAAACGCTGCATAGCAAACTTACAAACGTGCCCGCAATCAATGCTCTTTGAATAAATTCGTATTGCAAAAAATTATAAAACATTTTTTATTCCAATTTGCACATCATGTTGATGGTTCTGGTTGTTTCCAAAAGTCATTGCTATGTGTTTATCCGTGAAAGCTTCCGCCGGATTGCCACAATAAATAATTTTTTTATTAAGAAGCAATACTTTTTGGGAATGTTGATAAGCCGCAGACCAATCATGAGTGATCATAATTATAGTTGTTTTATCAATTTCATTAAGTCGCGTAATTATAGAAGTTATATCTTTTTCGCATATAAAATCTATACCCGTTGCCGGCTCGTCAAGAAGCAATATTTTGGGCTTTCGCACAAGCGCGCGAGCAAGGTATACACGCTGTAATTCTCCGCCAGAAAGTTGGCTGATTTGCTTATATGCAAGGTGCTTAGCATTTATCAACTCGAGCGTATCAAGAGCAATATTTTTAATTTTTTTGTTAATAATGAATTGCCATTTCCCAAAAATTCCAGTGCAAACAAGCTCCAAAGCAATTGCAGGAAATTTTTTATCCAAAGTTTTTACTTGCGAAACATATCCAATATCTTTATTATTAATAGAGTTAGCAAAAACAATGCTGCCACTGGCCGGACTAATTACCTTAAGCAATAATTTAAACAAAGTTGTTTTGCCAGCACCATTCGGCCCAACTATCGAAATAAAATCGCCCTGAAAAATATCAAACGTAATATTGCTCAATATCGGCAATTCATTTACAAGATAATTAACATTATCTATTATTAATATTTTTTCATAATTCATTTATATATTAGAAGTATATCCTTTTTTATTTAGCTGTTATTATATTTTGCGACGTATTGTTGTCGCATTTTGATTGCAACTTTAGGTCATTTTGCTCTGAGTCAAAGACAATGCTGTGAATTTTACAATAACAACATCCCTAAAATCTCTTAGTCCCCAGTACAGATTGCAATTACAAATAGAACCCAAATATAGTAAAATGATTTTATATTTTTACCATATTTTGCCTCAAACATGTATTATTATATTAAACCATTCGATAGTGTTATTTTAAAGATATATATTGGTAGCTCATTTCATTTTAAAATTTATTGGAATGCCAAAAATGTAAATCTTGTAATAGCACAAATTACGCAAAGAGTGAGCAGGTTCGAATGGCTTCATTGCCAAGCAGCCTTTCAATGTGAGTCGTTTTGTTGTTTTACAATGGCTTCGAAAAGCTGTAATTGTTTCATGGAAATATACTTTATAGGCAGAATAGGCAGAAAATAAAATCAATAATATCTCAATTCAAAGCATAATTTGCGATGATCGAAAAGGACTTTTTTAGCTGCTTCGGAGATTCCAGCTCAGGTGTGCCAGTTTCATCAAGCGCAAAACAGCTTGATAGTGGCAGAGTATGAATGGAGGTTTTATATACGGCACTGTTAAAATCCGATACATGCTTGCTTATTTAGCTTCAAGATTGTATAATTTGAAAGAAGATATTTTAATAATTAATTCATATATTTTATAAGTAATTTAAAAGCAAGCAATTACAAACGCAGCAGCAAATGTATCTGAGGTTTAACAATACCAAAATAAAACAGACAAATTCCTGATGCACTAATGTGGATTTGACTGCAGAAATTCAATGGATTATTAATTTTTTTTAATAATTCCTCTATGTTTCCCATCCAAAGTGTAACAAATGATACACTTTTTTTTTAATCCGTATTATAATTTTGTATCCATAATCATGTTTCACTTTTAAATATATAAAATTATGTTTTGTTATCAATGTCAAGAAACAGCCAAAGGTACGGGCTGTACAGTTCAAGGTGTTTGCGGAAAAAAATCTGATGTTGCCGCTCTTCAAGACCT
>JAVBOP010000011.1:0-13743 GCA_031550405.1 Kapaibacterium sp. (SeqCode) | reverse complement strand
CAAATATACGCTTTTTTTGTATATTTGCAGTAATAATATAATAATTTAGAGGATACTACGGATGTGATTGAAGCAACCAGGCTTGAAATCCTCAAAAAAATAGTATTAGGTAAGCAGTGGCATTATTCGGGCAGGCTATACACCTTTGGCGCATATCGAAATGAGTTTGTGTGAAAACACTATAAGCTCATCTATTGCTTCTAACTGTTCAAAAGTCAGTTCTTCCCAAAAGGGTAACTTATTGGCATAGTATGGTGTTATGTTTGTTTTCATCTTTTATCTATGGAAATCATATATTGTTTATTCATAATTGAATAGAACATCTGTATTTATGACATTTTTATATATCTTTGTAAATGTATAAATATAATTATTTGAAAATAGCATTGCCCGTTCCGCTAAATACTTTATTTACTTATCGCTTTGCTACAAATGAAAACCTAACAGGCTGTCGTGTGCTTGTAACATTTGGAAACAACAAGCGCAATTTGACGGGTGTAGTTTTCGAACAGTTTGAATCTGATAATTCCAATAATTTAAATAAGATACGAGATATTGTTGAAGTACTGGACGCCAAACCTGTGTTTGATGCAAAAATGCTGAATTTTTTGCAGTGGATTTCGACATATTATATCTCGCCAATCGGTGAAACCGTTAAGGCGGCTATTCCTGCGGGCATTTCTCCCAAAACTATCATGCGCATTCTGCCGGTGCGGGAAACCAGTGAACAAGCGATTCAAGAAATATATCGGAATAATCCGACGCGGTATAAAATAATGGATTTTCTGCTGAATAATACTTCGGCATTTACGCTTGAATATCTTGAAAAAAAATTAGAAATAAACAACATACATTATCATATAACCTATTTATTAGAAAGGAACTTAATTGCTTTTGAATTTCAAGCAAAAAATATTAAATCTAAAATTCAAAAGGCAATATATTTGAATGATGAGTTGATGAATGATAAAGAAAAATTAATAAATACTCTGAATTTTCTTGATAAAAAATCTCCAAAACAATCAGCGATTATTAGTTTTTTATTAATTAATAATGCAAATATTAATGCACCAGTTTTGTTGACAGATATAAAATTAAAAATAGACACAAGCCTGTCTGTTGTAAACTCGTTAATTAAAAAAAAATTAATAAATATTGTTGATATACCTGTAAATAGAAATGCCAGAAAATCCAACATAGATAAGCTTGCGACCAAAAATGAGGCGGTTTTAAAATTAACAGATGAGCAATTATTTTGCGTCAGGGAAATCGACGCAGGAATGGAAGGCAATTCGTTTAAGCCATATTTGTTACATGGAGTTACAGGCAGTGGAAAAACACTAATCTACATTCACGCAATTGAAAAAGCAATTTCTATGGGCAAATCTGCTTTGCTTCTGGTGCCTGAAATTTCGCTGACGCCGCAACTTATTGATAGATTTGAGATTGTATTTCCTCAAAAAATTTCTGTTTTTCACAGCAAAATGTCCGATGCCGAGCGCTTTGATTCGTGGAATGCTGTTCATAGCGGTCATTCGCAAATTGTGATTGGCGCCCGTTCTGCTTTGTTTGCACCGCTGAAAAATTTGGGGCTGATTATTGTTGATGAGGAACACGAAAGCAGTTATAAGCAGAGCAGTCCGGCGCCGTATTATCAGGCTCGTGACTGTGCGATGGTGCGTGCGAAAATTGAAAATGCTGCTATTATTTTGGGTTCGGCTACGCCTTCTATGGAGACTTATTTTAATAGCGAGCATGGCAAAATCAAGCGGCTTGAAATAAAGAAACGGGCGGATAAGGCAGAATTGCCTAAAATAAAATTAATTGATATGCGCAGCGCTAATACTTCTGGACAGGTGATACACGGATTTTCAAGAGAATTGATAGATAAAATCAAAGAAAAAATCAGTCGAAAAGAAGGCGTCATTTTATTGCAAAACAAGCGTGGATTTTCAAACTTTATTGAATGCAAGGATTGCGGCGCTATCCCGCAGTGCAAGCATTGCAGCATATCGCTTACATTTCATCAGATAAATCAAACCTTGCGCTGCCATTATTGCGGATATACATTAAAAATAATTCATATTTGTGATGTTTGCGGCGGCACATCGCTTGGTCGAATTGGACGAGGCACGCAGCGAATAGAAGAGGATTTGCACTCCATATTGGCTTCGGAGAACGTTGAGGCAAATATTGTGCGCTTGGACCTTGATACGGCTGGTGCTAAAGGGGCGCACCGAAAAATATTGCAGCAATTTGCTAATGGCGGCAGTGATATTTTGATTGGGACGCAAATGGTTGCTAAAGGCTTGGATTTTGACAGAGTTACGCTTGTTGGCGTAATAAATGCAGATATACAATTGCAATTGCCTGATTTTCGTGCAAACGAGCGGACTTTTCAGCTTTTATCCCAGGTAGCGGGGCGCGCGGGGCGTAATAGCGAAAAGCAGGGCGAGGTAATAATACAGACGTTTCAGCCACACGCCTATGCAATTAACTCTGTTATAAAAAACGACTTTATAGATTTTTACAATATTGAGATTGCCAAACGCGCTACCTCGCAATTTCCTCCGTTTACACGTTTTTGTGTAATAGAGTTTTCATCATTAGACGAGGAAAAGGCAATGCAACATGCACAGAGTTTTTTTTCGCAACTTAAGCACCATCAATCACTTAAATTTTATTTGCCCCAGCCGCCACCCATAGCAAAGCTGAACAATAGATTCCGCCAGCAGGTTGTTGTAAAAAGCGATAAATCCGCTGATGCTGCAGGCAAATATCTGCGCTATGTTATAGCATCTGCATTGGAGCAGTACAACAAAAACACAGCAAATTCGGCAGTTCGCATCAAAATAGATATCGACTCCTTTTCCAGCTTTTAATGCATAAAGATTTGAATTTTTCGAGATAATTTAATCTGAAAAAGCGGCAGCTCCGCCTATTTATGAAAATAAATCATAAGGATAAAAAAAGGGTTCCCGTTGAGAATGAGAACCCTGTTTTGCTTGATTGCAGTAAATGAGATTTATGCCTCGTGCTGCGTCTTATCAACAAGCGGGAGCGTTATTGCAACGTAGCTCTTAGCGCCTTCGTCCAGAATTTCAATTGTAAACGCACCCATCATCACAGAAATGTACGAGGCAATTTGGGCAATATTCAATAAGGTATCATTGACATCTGACTTTAGATTTTCAATAACAGCTTGAGGCTGGGAATTGTACATTGCAGCTAACCTTGATAAATCAGGATAGCTTGGGGCTTCTATTAATATTTCTGTTACCCCTTCAAAATTATTTTCCGTTGCTGTCAGACTTATCTCCAAATTAGAATCGTCATTGCTCAAAATCTGGAATAATTTATCCCAAACCTGCTGCAATATATCAATATCAGCTACCACATGCGCCACTTTGACATCGTTGTTATAATTTATTTTTACAATGTTTTTAGTTTGCGCGAAATACTTATCGGAAGCAGTGGACAAAGTATCTTTAAGCTTATGCACTGCCATTTTCTTCATTGAATCGCCATTGCCTATTGCGGCTTCAGAAGCGTCGGATATAAACGTGAACGCATTCTCCGAACTCTCAAAAGCGCTGTCAACAAACGATTTCAATTCATCTTCACTCTCGTATGCTCTATCGCCAATAAGCTGCAAATATCCCATAACACTTGTCAATTGGTTGCGCAATTCATGGCTGAGCTTTAGCATTAAGTAATTCTTTGTAATTGATGCTTCCTGAGCATAACATTCAGCCAGTTCGATTTGCTTGGAACGGCATCTTGCTTCTTTTTCAACTTGCTTTTCGAGTGAAACATCACGTCCGATGGCATATACCATCTGGTCTTCTTTCGAGACTGTGAAGTCCCAGCTAATCCACTTGAAGCCAAACTCATTATCAGCTTTGAACTGAATATCCGTACGCCTGTTATCATTTGTATTGATTATGGAGTTCCAAAGGCTTGCATCTTTTTGATTCAAGAAATAATCAAATATTTTAGTGCCGATAGCTTGATGCGGCTCAACTCCCAGCAGTTCGACAGATACAGGATTCATCGACAGCCATTTGCCTTCCATTGAAAGCACGGCAATAATATCTTTTGAAGTATCCAATATCCTTTTTTGCGATGCAGTCATCTTTTCGGCAATTTCTTCGGCACGTGCTTTCTGAGTCAGCAGCATGATGATTAATAGAAATGCTATAATGCTTATTAATAATGATGCGGCAAAGGCAAGTATCGGAACATTTGCCTGAACCGAGCCGCCAAAATTGGGAACGGTAACAAACCTTGCCGTGATATTTCTGTTGGCTATTTGCACGGAAATTTCCGAAGTCAACAGCGGAGAATATTTGTTTCCCTCAAATATCGAATAGTTGCTTGATTTATAGATAGTATTTTCTCTGCCTTTCGAATCCGTATCGGCAAAAGAAAAGACAAGCGATGTATCCGATGGGAACGATTTTTCTTCCTCGCCGGCGCCAGCAATAGCACTGCCAAAAAACAGGCTGGAATTTACCTCCATTACAAGCGAGCCAAAGAAATTTGCCTTTCTTGCTTCGGGAGTAGAATAATCTGTATCCTTCTTGTATATCGGGGCAATAAGAGCAAACGACAAAGTATCTGGACGAATATTATAAAATTCGGTTGATGTGATTTTGTTGCCGTCCATTGCCATATCTATAGCCTTATGTATTACAGAATCAGTAGCATAATCATAAGCCAGCCTGTGCCTGTTCCTTTCAAAATTTACAAGGTGTTCGGCAGGATAATAATATTCCCGTACGCCTGGCGGATACAAATCGTAAGTCCAGTAGCCTTCTGAAAGAGCATTGTAATGGAAAAGCGGCCAGTCTGCATAAAGCACTTTCGGCGCAAATGCCATACATATAATGAATGGATATGTTTTTACAGGCACAGCTCCATAAAGCTCGAAATAATCACGCACAACCTGTACATTTTCATAGTATAAGCCTTGAGTTGAAGCGATAACCTGATGTGTCCGCTCATACTGATTGTTCACCCTTGTAATAACCGATGTACAGGATTTATCAAATTCAACCTGCATGTCAGACATCACGCTGTTTTTTGCAAAGTTCTTTATTGCAAAGCTGGATATAACTAAAATAATGAGAACAATATAAGCAGGCCATGTCTTTTTCAAGTCAAAAATTATGCTTTTCTTTTTAGACGCTTGCTTGATTACTGCTTCAAAACTATCGTTTGGTTTTGACATATATTTATCTCTCTTAACAAAAATTTATTTAATTACCCAATGATTTTTTTAACTTCTTCTACTAATACCGCTGTATTAATCGGCTTGGATAGATAGGACTTAAATCCAAGCGAAATAAAATTTTCCCTGTCCTGCGACGAGGTAAAGCCTGTTATCGCAATTACAGGCAACTCCTGCAATCCGGCAATATTATGGATAATAGAAAAAAGCTCCGTGCCATTTATATCCGGAAGCAGAATATCCATAATTATTAAATCAGGTTTATGCGATTCGAGCCAAGAAACCGCCGAAGCACCATCCGCAAAATCAAACGTTCCATAGCCTGATTTTTTCAGTATCGTGCAAAATAATTTCCTTATTGAAGCATTATCTTCAATTACACAAATGTCTTTCATTATCTATCCAATTAATTTAAATTTATATTAAAACAAAAATGAACAATCATATTCGACTAATTATTAATTTTTTTTAATAAATATATTGCTTTTGATTAATACCAAACAGTTATCAACTTTTAATTTAATATGCAATACTAAAAAACACCCCGCTGCTTCGCAGCACCCCTCTACAAGAGGGGAATGGCGTAAGCGCCAAATTTACATAATGTTATATATTCCCCTTCCCTGAAGGGGTGGCAGTCGCTTCTACTGACGGGGTAGGTTATGATAAAACATTAATCCACTTGATTAATTGACACATATTGATAACTGTTGGGTATCAATATTATCTTGAACGCTGGATAAGAATCTCAAGCCTTCTGTTTTTACGGCGTCCAGCTTCGGTATCATTCTCGGCAACAGGCACAAGCGAACCGCGGCTATTGGCAAATATCCTGCCTTGCGGTATGCCTTGCCGCATAAGATAGTTCATAGCTGTTTGCGCTCTTGCTCTTGCTCTGCTCTCGTTCTCATCACGCGAACCTCTATTATCCGAGTGCCCTTCAAGCCTGACAATAGCATTGGGATTCTCTTTTAAAAATTTAGCAACCGCATCCAGTTCTGTTTTCATTGCATCGGTCAATTGCGCTGATGTTGAGGTTGCATAGTTCAATACAAGCGGAGAATCGTATTTGACTGCCGTTTTGGTTTCTATTGCCGTAGTAGTCTCAACCTCTTGCGGAGTTCCCATTTTCACCGCCACTTCAACAGGCGCTGGCGGTTCAAGTGCCGTTGTATCCTCTGCCGGCGGCAGTGTAACAGTAGATAGATTTATCATGGGAGCTTCGCCTACGCTCACAAATCCCGGATATTCTATGCCGACTTCGTTCTGAATAGTTGCAGCAAGCACTGGACCTCTTTCTTCATACTTATACTCCAAAGTATCATATAGTACCTTGTCATGCGACAGCTTCAACTGGACGCCCACTCTTATGCCGACATCACTCCAGTTGGAGCTGTATGATGTAACCATATCAGTTGCTGCCCTCAAATCAACAAAAGGTGTAAATCTGACCCTGTTGTTGCCCGAAAAGAAATCTGCCATAAAGAAATCGTAGCCCAAGCCCAAGCTAATGCCATATCTCGTCTTAGGGTCAATAGGATATATGTTGTAAACATGGTCTATATCGCCTGTATTTTCAAAATTGGAGGTCTGCGTAAATTCAGAGCCTGTATTAATGGCAACATCTATGCCGCCAGAAAGATATAGCCCGCCCAGTTTGGGAATGGTATATCTGGCAAATGGCGAAAGGGTCAGATATGTTACATTGGAGTACATATTATACTCTACATTGAACCTGCCCATAGCATCCGATGGAGAATTGGCAATATATTTATCAAATGCCGCCACCTTTAATCCAAATCCGAAATAACTGTCAATAGGCGTGTATTCAGCCATTGCACCGATGAAATAGCCATACCCAAGAGTATTATGGAAATCCACAACCTGATTCTCTATGCCGTCTATTGGAGCATCCGGACGTTGCTTGCTAAACAAGTCTCCAAGAGTATAATCAAAGTTCGGACCGCCAAATATGCCATACCAGAAGCTTGTCGGCTTCCTTACGGCAAGGATGGTATCCTTGGCATTAGGTGCCAGCCTGTATGTATAAAAATCATAATACTCCACAGGTCTATTGAGGATTTCACGATCGGCATTCGACTGCACCACAATTGTACTGTCTTTCGTATCTTTATTTTCATCCGATTGCGCTAATGCTATATTCGACACGAATATAAAAATCGTTAGCGCTAACAAGTATATTGCTTTCATAATATCTATTATCTATAGTGCAAATAGCAGAAAAGAGGCATGTTTAAATTATAAAATTAAACTATGCTAATTATCAATAGCCACAAATTTAAACAAATCTCGCTAATATATCATGAGTAAAAACTCACAAATTATGAATTAAGTAATATTGTTTTTTTCAATTTGTGTTTCAAAGAATTGAATAAAGATATTGTTTGACTGATACAGGGTGTTGCATTTTTTGTCCCCCATTGCTTTTGAAAAGTAAGTTAATTATTTGTAAAGCGATATTTTTTTAAATATATTTTAAATTATATTTCGCTCTCTGCAATAACTGTAATTTTTTTAACCTCATAATATCGTGCAATATAATCATTTAGTATAGATAATTTATACAAGCAAATGGGGTTACATATCTGCAAAAAAAAGGTGGTATAAAAAATACCACCTCCCATCACATGTTTTTTGGGGCATAAATTATTTCAATAGGTATGCTTAGCGTTTCGGATAGGAGTATTTTGCGGCGATTGGCACCCCAAAGTTCTATGTCGGGTAGATGCTCCTGGTCTTTCGAGTGCAATATTATTGTTAAAAAATTATTCATAAATATTGGTTCCACCGACTCTACAAGCTGGCGTTGGCGTCTATCAATACCTTCTGCAAGCCTTAATATTCCAGACAACACCTTTATTATAAATTTTTTTTTATCTGATAATGCCATAAATTCTTCATGAGATTTTTTAGGATGACTCTTTCTGTGGTATCGAGCGATGTTTGCAATCAAACTTGCCTCGTCATTGGTAAATCCGGGTAAGTCGCTGTTTTCAATAAGATACAGTGAATGTTTGTGATGCTGATCGTGAGAAATATAATATCCAATATCATGCAAGATAGCTGCGTAGGATAAAATCTCAGCCTCGTATTCTCCGAAGCCCGAAATTTTCAAAGCGCTCAGTATCTTTAGCGAACTATACTTAACATGTTCAGCATGCGGCATATTGACATTAAATTTTTTGGCAAGATTGTATATGGTATTTGCACGTAAGTCTTTTATTCCATGAATCTTATCAACTATGCCTAGTTTTTTCACAGTATCATATATCACACCTTCGCGCAGGGCATAAGGCGAAAATATCACTTTTTTCAGAGTGCAGTTCAGCAGGATATACTCCAAAATAATAGCACCCGCAAGAATTATATCAGCCCGTTTTTCCTCAATACCATCTATCTTCTTGATTTCACTTGGAGTTGCACGCTGAATAATATCGTTAATAATCTTCAGCATGGAACTGGCAGAAACGCTAAATCCATTGATAGCATCGGGCAATTCCTTGCCTGTTTTGGTAAAAGCAATTTTAGCGATATTCTCAAAAGTGCCCGCAGTTCCAACAAGATTTTGAAAGCCAGTCTCCTGCATTTCTTTCATAATTGGAGCCAGTTTCCCCTGCACATACTCTCTGCATTTGGCGATATTTTCCTTGCTGGTATTTTCCGAAAAAAAGCGTTGCATCAAGCGGATTGTGCCAATTTTTTCGCTATTGGAAAATATCACATTATCCCCAAAACCGATAACCGTTTCCGTCGAACCGCCGCCAATATCAACGATCATAGTCTGTTTTTCGCTAATCGGAATGCAATATGAAACGCCAAGATAGGTCAGCCTGCCCTCTTCCGTTCCTGAAATAATTTCAATTTCAATACCAGTTTTTTCACGCACTAAGTCAATAAAAACGTTGGCATTCCTTGCTTCCCGTACCGCACTTGTGGCAACTGCTCGAATTTTAGCGTTATAATTCTTGGCAATCTTGGAAAACGCTATCAAAGTATCAACACCTCGCTCAATCGCTTGATTATCAAGGTGTTTCATCTCATCGCCATTGCTTCCATAGCCGAGGCGCACCATTTCTCGATTGCGCGAAATGACCGAAATCAATCCGTCTTTGTTAACCTCCACAACAACCAAATGTATAGAGTTTGTGCCAATATCAATGTCAGCGATCGTATTTATTTCCATATAATAATTGCAAATTAATGTTGTTTTCTGAATATTTTTTCATAAATATATATCCGCTTCCATCACAACCAATATTTGCTTATGGAACGCTCATAGCGGAGTTGATTAGAGACATCGCATTACCGGAATCAGTGTTGACAAAAGCCTCAATCGCCATAATTGCATGTAAAATCATGGCATTAACTGTGTGCAATTCCTATTCGCTAAATATTAAAGGAAAGGGATAAATTACTCAAACGTACGTTGCTACGCTGAACGGGAAAGCTATAGGCTGTTAATTCTATTGATTTGTACTCGATTCCTGCTGATTTCACAACGCAAATATACTAAAAAATATAAGTTTATGAATTTCCATTACAACTCTTTTACCTTTTTTTTCGTACTGAAAAGCGCAGTTTCCATACCAAAAAGACAGCCTCCCAAATGATGCTTTTATTCATTTTTGAAACTCCACTTCGCCTGTCGATGAATATAATTGAAACCTCTTTGATTTTTCCTCCATTTTTCCATACTCGATAATTCATTTCTATCTGAAAACCATATCCATTTGATTTTATTCGAGTTAAATCGATTTTCCGCAAAACTTCAGCGCGAAAACATTTGAATCCTCCCGTTGTGTCTTTGATTTTCATTCCAGTTACGAAACGGGAATATATGCTCGCTCCATAGCTCAAAATCAGGCGCCGGAGGGGCCAGTTCACGACATTCACCCCCGAAATATAGCGAGAACCGATAGCCAGATCATAGCCATTTTCGACTTCCGCAAGCAATCGCGGCAAATCCTCTGGGTTGTGTGAAAAATCAGCATCCATCTCAAATATTGCCTCGAATCCTCTGTCAAGGCAGTACTTAAAACCGTCGCAATATGCAGTACCCAATCCCATCTTTCCGGCTCGTTTCATCAGGTGAATATTGGAATTTGTCTTCATCATTTCCTCGACAGCCGCCGCCGTCCCATCAGGCGAATTATCGTCGACAATAAGCACATTAAGTCCCGGAATTGCTGCAAGCACAGCCTCGACAATGCCATATATATTCTCTATTTCATTATATGTTGGAATGACTACGATACTTTTCATACTGTATTTTCGTTGTTTAAATAAATTAACACCTGCAGTGCAAATATAACAAATTCTTTACGTATATATGCGATTTTAATTGGAAGCCCGCTATTTCCATATTATGGCGATGAGGTGCTGCCGCCTTGACCTTGTTGCTGCCCTGCGCTTTCCCTTTCCTCGCGGCGCATTTTCTGCTGATAGTTGTTGATTTTATAGCTTATGCCAAGATAAAACGAGCGGTATTGCCAATTGTTCCTGCTTTCAGAATAGAAGTTATCGCCCCGCGTTATATCTATTGAATTGTCCGGATATATCAAATTGGATAAACTTATATTTATCGACAGCTTATCATCCAGCATCTTATACCTGCAACCCAGACTGAGGTTGTAATAATCGGCATTTGTCCGTTGCAGCGTTACATTGCCAGAAGAATAATATGCCGATATCTGGCTGCTGAACTGCTTCGTAATATCAAAGAACATGCTCATGTTGCCGCTCCAGCTATTGCTGATGCGGCTATTGTTTTGGGACGCCTCGTATGTCGTCTTATAGTACCCGAGATTAATATTCAGCCGCCACCACTCTGCTATCTTCTGCATAAAATTGCCATCGACGCCATATACCATATTTTTTGCCAGATTTTCAGGCTGCGAGAGCAGTGCGCCATTGGGCAGCGTTGTATAAAGATACTCTATTGCCTCGTCGGTATTGCGGTAATATATGTTAAGCGAGGCGGTGGTTTTAGGAGTGAAAAGCATGTAATCCGCCTCGTATGAGTTGTAGTATTGAGGCTTCAGATAAGGATTGCCCATGCTGGCAGTGGTAGAATCCAGCGACCATGACACATGCGGGTTCATATTCCACTTGCCGGGGCGGCTTATGCGGCGCGAATAGTTCAGGCGGAAGGAATGCTCTATGCCTATGTTATATGACAGGTTCAAGGTCGGTATCCAGCTTAAATAGTCATTGGCGTATGAGCTATCCATTATATTTTGCATGAACTTATAGTCGGTATATTCTGCCCTGACACCAAGCTTGTACCTGAAGTTCTCTAACTTGTTGCTGAGCATAAAATATGCAGCGGATATATTCTCATTATAGTCATAATCATCGCTGCGCCCAATATCATGCGTCCATATATTATCCGTAAGTGTCTCATAATTATAGACATCGCTTGAATTGTTCAATTGGAATCTAATGCCTGTTTCAAGGTCGCCTATTTTGGTCGGCTGCTCATAATCCACTTTCCCAATAAACCTTGCAGTGCCGTTATCGCTTATGCGCCTCTGGTATAACTCTGTTGTATCTAACAGGATAGGCGGCACAGGCATATCCGTTGTAGCGGAATGCGACTCCGGCTTGCCTGTTCCATAGGAGTAGTACATATCTACCCACAGGGTATGCCCTTGTTCCGCAAAATCCTTCTTATAGTTGAGCGAGGGAGAAATGCTGCTGTTATTGTACTTGCCATTGTTGGATGTATTGTACTTTCTTGTAAGTATATTATTATCATGGATATTGGCATTTTCTAAATTATCGTTGTCGCTGCCTCCGGTATTATAATTTATGCTGAACGTTATCCATTCTTTTTTAGTGAAATTATAGTCAAAGCCTATTTTTCCATTAGCCCATAAACTTCTATAATCATACGTATAATCACGGCTTAGCAGGGTTGTGTCCAGCTCTTGCCATGTCTTCCTGTAGTTGCTGCTTTCATTGCCGCCGCGGAAATAGCTTGCCGAGCCATTGCCGAATATATTCCACTTGCCAAGCTTGTAATTGCCGTCAAAAGAGCCGCCGCCATTATATCTGCCCGAAAAATCAAGCGCGCTGCCGCCGCGCAGTGAGACCATGCCATTAAATCCGTCATCACGCTCCTTTTTCAGCTTGATGTCAATAATGCCGGTAATGCCGTCAGCTTCGTATTTGGCAGATGGGTTTGTGATAAGTTCAACAGATTCAACGAGTTCCGAAGGTATAGACTGCAACGCCATATCGGACGACAGGTTCGATTCCTTTCCGTCAATCAGCACCTTAACGCCCGCACCACGCATCGTAACATTGCCATCATTATCCACATTGACCGAAGGGATATTTTTCAGCACATCGGTGGCATTGCCGCCAGCAGTAACAAGGTCTTTGGTGATATTGAATATTTTGCGCTCGCCTTTGTAAACCACTGCCTCCTTCTCGGCTTCAACGGTTATAGGTTCGGATTGCATGGCTTCAGGCTGCAAAATAATATCGGCAAGCTCCACATTCATATTATCCTTGGAAATATGAATATTTTTTAATAATTCTGTCCTGTACCCGACATATTTCACCTCAAGCATGTATTCGCCGACTCTGGCTTCTATTAAAAATTTGCCGTCCTTATCGCTTTTGCTGCCGCCAATACGCACGCTGTCGCTTGCCTGAACAAGCACTGTCGAGGCGCTTGGCAATGGCTTTTGGGTGTCTGCATCCAAAATGCGTCCGGTTATCTTGCCAGTAGTTTGAGAAAAAAGTGGAGAAAAGATAAAGAATGCTGTCAGGCACAACAGGCTTATTTTTAAAGTGCTTATCATAATATTAACAATTATTTAACGAATATGCAGTTTTATCTTGCCTGCATGTTTTACTGTGTTGTGATACATATCAATTAAAAAAAAATTAAAACTATGCTATAATGCGCCTGATTTTTTTATAAGAAAAAAATTAACAGTCCAAATATATGAAAAAAAACGGAAATAATATGGGATTTTTTTTTGAGCATTGCGTAATATCAGTTGTAGCCATGCTTGCAATTGCCTTGACCTTTAGATGCTTGATAATGAACCTGTCCCAACTTCTTTACATGCGTTTATAGACTCAACCTTTTTTCATTAAAAAAAATCTCAGAAAACTCGACGCTTGCACGTGATACGCTGCCATTGGGCGCAAGGAAATAGCGGAATGCTACGGCAATATCAACAGCCATCCCAAAGATACAGGCGAAAAGAAAGCAAACGGCACAAATAAAAAATAATTATTAATATTTATTCCTACAACACCCCGTCAGCTTGCAGTTGCCACCCCTCTGCAAGAGGCATTGTTACTTTATTGTTGCTTATGTGATTGTTAATTCATAATCAAAATCATGTAAGGTTTTATCTAAAAACAAATCTAACGTAATCTCCAGCATTTTCAACGACTTAGTGTATCTTTTAGTTTTTCTGTTAAATCTTGCTAAATTGTCTCTGAACGAAGAATTTGAACTTTCAATC
>JAVBOP010000179.1:0-27386 GCA_031550405.1 Kapaibacterium sp. (SeqCode) | reverse complement strand
TCCCAGTCCTTTTCAACCAGCCTAATATATATCTCCGTCCAGCTCCCTGCGTCAAAAAATTAAGCTGCGCCTCTATTGATGGATCATCAGAAAGCGGAATTAAAAGCTCATCGGAAGATGGAAAATGGAAAGCAAATTTTGAGGAATCCATATTTTGATTGGATACCATTTTGGGGTATTGTTCGCCCGGCACAGCATAAGCAGCCTGCGCAGTGTCAAACAGCCTATCCTTAGATATATATAGGCTTAATGTATTGTCAGAAGTTATATCAACGCTCTTAATATATTTTTCATAATCTGAAATGATATTTTGCGTTAAATCCAAAAAATCGGAATTATTTTCAATATTTGGATAACTGACTAATTTATTCAAATTTTCAATAGCACTTTCCATTTGCCTGACAGCTTCAAGGGTATCGCCATGCTGCACGCAAATCAAGCCCTTTATATATTTTTGCCTTGCCGTCTCCAGCGTTGTTGCAATCAACTCTTCCGTGATAATTTTTACAGCTTTGCTTTTATCGTCAAGTTCGGAATATTTATCTGGAAATTTCGGTTTTGCAGTTATTGGCTTCTTCTTGTTTTCATTGGGATTAGACTTATTTTTTTGAACTAATAACAATGGTTTTTCATCTAATTGTGCAGCGCTGCCTTCACAAACGAAACAAATATTTAATACTAAAAAAATCAAAATATTCAATAGCATTAAATATGTTGCTTTTGATGAATTTTTTTTCATTATATGCCTTTCAATATGTTTTACAAATTGAGGAACAATTCTAACTGTTATAAAATTATAAATAAATATCTATATGACAAAGAAAATAATGATATTTTATGCTTTTTTATACCAAGAATTTATCTTAATTTTGCTTTTCAATATTTATACTTGTAACAAATGCCAAATTTTATTATAGCTGTAGCAAAAACTGTACTGGCTTTTTTCCTGTGCAGCTATCTGCTTTTTTCTAATGAAGATACAAAAGATCAAGAGGTAACAGAGGTCAATGCAAATTTGTTGGAAAATTTATTGGAAAACGGTACCTATGCCCCAAAGATAAGCGGCTCGCTTTTTATGAAGCCACAGTATAAAATTACCGATGCAAGCCAGTTCAACGAGCTGCTTTCCAGACACTCTGTCGATTACAAAGGAAAAATTACGGTGTTGCAATTTTGGGAAAAAGATTGCCAGTATTGCCTTCTTCTGCTTCCAAAATTGGAAAGGGTTTTTGCCAAATATAGAGAAAAAAATATCAGCTTTTATGCTGTAAATCCCAATGATTTAAGTGATAAAAAAAAATTGACTGATTTTTTGAATAGCTATGAAAACACAAAAATTGAATTTGACGAAGTAAAAAATAAAGCAACTATATCCATAGATTCAAGCTATTACAAGCCATTCAAAGTGCCGATACTGTTTGTTGAAAAATCGATTCAAAAAAATTTCCAGATAGGCGCATTTCCGGCATTATACGTTATTGATGAAAACGGCATGGTCTACACAGGTATGATTGGCTATTTTGAAGAATATGACAAATGGCTTAGCAATCTTTTAGACATCATGTTAAATTTAAAATAGAGACAAAATAATGAAAAAAAATTCATTATTGCCAATCTAAATCCTTATAATTACCAATGTTGTATAAATTTAAACTATCTTAATCCATGATTAATCAACAATTACTTAATCCTCAAAGTATTCTTGTCGTTGGCGGCTCGAATGATATTACAAAACCCGGCGGACGTGTTTTAAAAAACTTAATTGACGGCAATTTCCACAACCTATATGTTGTAAATCCAAAAGAAGCCGAGATACAAGGCAAAAAATGTTATGCAAATGTTGAAGAAGTGCCTTCAGCCGATGTTGCAATTTTGTGTATTGCAGCGAAATTTTGTGAACAAACTATAGAAACATTATGCTCTCAAAAAGGCACAAAAGCTATAATCATCGTATCTGCTGGATTTAGCGAAGTCGGTGAGGCAGGCAAAGCATTAGAAGATAGAATTGTCGCTCTTTGCAACAAATATCAAGCAACATTAATAGGACCTAATTGTATCGGTATGCTTACGCCTAATTACAATGGTGTTTTTGCAGGTCCAATTCCAAAACTTGAACCGCAAGGCTGTGATTTTGTTACTGGTTCTGGTGCTACTGCTTGTTTTATTATAGAAGAAGCAATTATGCACGGCTTGCCATTTGCCAGCGTATTTTCGGTTGGAAATTCTGCACAAATTGGCGTTGAAGAAGTGCTTGAATTTTGGGATAATACTTTTGATGCAAAAACAAGTTCTAAGGTTAAGTTGATTTATTTAGAGAAGGTTAGCAATCCTCAAAAATTATTAAAGCATTCTCGTTCGCTTATCAATAAAGGTTGTCGCATTGCAGCAGTTAAATCGGGAACATCGGAAGATGGTTCTCGTGCTGCTTCATCTCATACAGGGGCATTGGCTGGTTCGGATACTGCAGTAGATGCACTATTTAAAAAAGCTGGTATTATACGCTGTTTTGGTCGCTTTGAACTAATAACCGTCGCAACTATCTTGCAAAATGCACAGCTTAAAGGTCAAAACATTGCCATTGTAACCCATGCTGGCGGGCCCGGCGTTATGCTTACAGATGCCTTATCAGAAACTGGTATGCGTGTACCACATATTGAAGGTGCTGCCGCTGATGAACTTTTAACTAAACTATTTCATGGTTCATCTGTAGCAAATCCTATTGATTTTCTTGCAACCGGAACAGCAGAACAACTTGATGTTATATTAGATTATATCGAAAATAAATTCGATAATATAGACGGAACGGCTGTGATTTATGGAACGGCTGGTTTGTTTGAAGTATATGATTCATATGATGTTATCGACAAACATAAGAAAACCGACAAAAAACCTATATATCCTGTCATGCCATCGCCATATCTAACTGCTAATGAAATGAAGCACTTTTTCAATAAAGGCAATGCTTGTTTTACTGATGAAGTTGCGTTTGGCAAGGCATTAGGGAAAGTCTTTCATGCTATTTCTCCAGCAAAAGAAGAACTTGAATCTGCAAAAGTCGATGTTGCTAAAATACGCCAAGTTATTGATAATGCAGAAAATGGATATCTTGAGCCAGAACAAGTACAAATGCTGCTTGACGCTGCAAAGATTTCTCGTGCAAAAGAAATTGTTGTTAAAACTCAGAATGAAGCTGTTGCAGCTGCAAAAGAAATAGGCTATCCTCTTGTAATGAAAGTAGTTGGACCTGTACATAAATCTGATGTTGGCGGAGTAAAACTCAACATAAAAGACGATAATACAGTTATCGAAACATTTGATGCTATGATGAAAATTGCTGATGCAGAAGGTGTTTTATTGCAGCCGATGCTTTCTGGAACAGAGCTGTTTATTGGTGCTAAGTATGAAGAAAATTATGGACATTTAATATTCTGTGGTTTAGGCGGCATATTTATTGAAGTGTTGAAAGATGTTCAGTATTCGCTTTCGCCTGTTAATCAATCAGAAGCACTAAATATGATTAAGTCTTTGAAATCATATAAGATAATCGAAGGTGTTCGCGGACAGGCTGGCATAAACCAAGATATGTTTGCCAATATTATTGTACAGGTATCAGCACTTTTAAAATATGCTCCCGAAATATTCGAGATGGATATCAATCCATTACTTGGCACAGAAAAAAGCGTTGTTGCCGTTGATGCGAGAATAAGGATAGAGAGATAATTGTTCTTGCCAAATACATTTATGAATAATATTTAATCAAATGTGCATTTTTTTCAACCCCATGTTTTAACATAGTGTACATATTGAAATACATTCTATAATTATAGATAAGATACATGTTTCCTTTTTTGGACAACACATATCCAATGTAGGATATGTGTTGCCCTACATTGGAAATAAACGACACGTATTTACTTTTGACAACGTGGATTGCCTCATTATTTTCTGCTAATCTTTATCTAAAAATTGGTTGTTTCCCCAAAAAATATTATATTTGTACTCCTTTTGCTGGGTTAAGCAATATTATCTGGCGAATTGAGAAAATAATTTACGAATATTACGCACTGCGCTTCTGAGTAGCTTCACTTTTGCTCAGAGCATATAAACAATATTATAAACTAACGTTAGTATTATGGCTAATTTAGAAAGCAAAAAAGCAATCGTAGCTGAATTGGTAGAACTGCTTAAGTCGGCACAGGGAATATACTTTGTGGATTTCGCTAAAATTTCTGTTAAGGAAATGGACGAATTTCGCAAAGAATTTAAAGCTGTGTCGTCCGCTATGCGAATTGCAAAAAATACTTTGATTCTTCGCGCAATTGCGGAGATTGAAGGGTTGGAAATGCCCGAAGAAAAAATGTTTGGGCAAACTGCAATAATATTTGCAAACGATGATGCAACAGCTCCTGCGAAAATTATCAAAAAAGTGTTTGATAAAACCGAGCGTTTGCGTCTAAAAGCAGCATTAATCGAAGGCCAGTTATATGATGGCAAGCAATTAAATTTAATTGCTACATTGCCATCAAGAGCAGATTTAATGGCAGGAATAATAGGTTCTTTGCAAGCGCCTGTTTCTGGTATAGTTGGCTCTATCAATGCCGTTATGCGCGATTTGGCATCTCTTATTGAGGAAGTTGCAAAACAAAAAGCTGCATGATTGCGGCATGAATCTATATGGTTCGAATTTATTAAAAAATAATTATTTTAGAATTTTTAAATTAACATTTAAATAGGTGTAAAATGGCTAACATAGAGAAATTGTTAGATGAAATTTCAAATTTGACTCTTGCAGAAGCAGCAGAGCTAAAAAAAATGATGGAAGATAAATTTGGTGTAACGGCAGCAGCTCCAATGATGATGGCTGGAATGATGCCCGGTGCTGCAGCGCCTGCCGCAGAAGCAGTAGAAGAAAAGACTGAATTTGACGTCGAACTTACTGAAATCGGCGCTAATAAGCTTAATGTAATTAAAGCGGTTCGCGAAGTTACTGGTCTTGGCTTGAAAGAAGCTAAAGATTTAGTGGAAGGCGCTCCAAAAATTGTTAAAGAAGCCTGCTCTAAAGATGAAGCAAACGATCTCAAGAAAAAGCTCGAAGAAGCTGGTGCTAAAATTACATTGAAATAATTTTCAATCACATCAACTTAGTAAAGAAGCAAAAGGTGGTATTTTTTATACCACCTTTTTTTTTTGCTACATTATATCATATAATCAATTAAAATAAAATTAACGTATTACTCCACGTTCTGAATTGAGAATAAAATCTATACAATGCTGGATTTCAGGCAAAACCATATCGCCTTTTTCACTAACATATTTTTTAACCCCATCTGCATTGTTCAGAGCCGAATTAAACACTACTTGGTAGAAATAGCTTATTTCACGAACCAAGTCGCTTTTAAAACCGCGACGAGCTAAGCCTATGCGGTTTACTCCATGATATGCTGGAGCGCGGTCAATCATAGCATAAGGAGCAATATCCTTTGTAACAGTTGCATCGGCTGCTATCATGCTATGGCAACCTACTTTTCCAAATTGATGCACCTTAGAAAAAGCGCCAAAAACTACCCAGTCTTCAACCTCCACATGTCCACCAAGCTGTGTAAGGTTGGACATAATTATATGGTTGCCAACCACACAATCGTGTGCAACGTGGCTATATGCGAGGAAGGCATTGTTATTGCCAACAACAGTTTTTCCATTTGCAGCGGTACCGTTATTTATAGTAACAAACTCTCGTATCAGGTTATTATCACCTATAATTACGCTTGCTTTTTCGCCCATGTATTTTAAATCTTGAGGTTCTGTACCGATAACCGTTGAGGCATAAATAACATTATTTTTACCAATAATCGTATCCGCACCAATAATGCAATGCGAGCGTATTTCGGTATTTTCGCCAATGGCAACACCATCTTCTACAATTGTATAAGCTCCCACCGACACATTGTCGCCCAATTCCGCAGACTTAGCAACAATAGCCGTGCTATGAATATTTTTTCCCATAAGAATCTTAAATCTTTAGTTTATTTATTTTTAATTAGCAAAACATCCAATCAAACCAATTACAAATATACTAAAAATATCTCTAAATTATAGAAATATCTTGATATATATCATAGATGAAAGTCTATTGACATTTTATATTGAGATTTAAGGTGTTTTTATAATATTTGTAATTCCTTGTAATCTACTTTCTGTTCACACAATTTAAGTAATCAAAAAATTTACAAAAATATAGCTCTTCTATGATAAGTCCATGGCAAAAAAATGATACTATAATTTAGGCATATTTCCACGCTGAACGAAAAAGCAATACCACAAATATGCAAAATGTGTTAACAGAAATTAACACGTTATTTACTCATTTTGTATTTTAAATATTCTATTTCTTTTTGAACATCTTCAATGTAAAGGCTTAATTCATTGTCATTTTTGGCAAGGTCAAGAAATGAGGTACAATCGTCTATAGCTTCTTTATACATCTCCAGTGCAGTATAGGCTTTAGCACGATTGTGAAGGACTTCAGCCTCTTTTTTTGCCGCAAGAACTGCCGTATAATCCGCAATAGCTTCTTTATATTTTTTCAGATTATAATAGCTATTGGCGCGATTTTTCTGTACTTCCCGACGGTTTGGCTCAATGGCGAGCATTTTTGTGTAATCTTCAACAGCCTCCTTGTATTTGCCTGAAACATAATAAATATTGCCGCGCAATTCGTACGGATTCATCGCTCCATCTTGATAGTTCATTATTTTGCCAATATCGTCAATTGCCTTGTCGTATTGGTTCGAGTAATAATAAGCTACGGCGCGATTGTAATAAATCGGCTCTTTATGTTTGGAATTTTTAAGTGCATCCGTAAAATCAAGAATTGCTTCAGGGTATTTGTGCTGTTCAAAATACGCAACACCACGATAATACACAAGTTGTGCATCATGCGGCTCAAGTTTTGCCGATTTCGTATAATCGTTTATTGCAGCATCATAATTGTTTAATTTAAAATTTATTGCAGCACGTAATTTATAGGCATTGCTTGAATTAGGGTTGATTTTTATAGCATTGTCCAAATCTATTTGCGCCTGTTTAAAATCATTTAATCCATACAGCACATTCGCACGAGCTACAATTGCATTAACATTCTGCGGATTTAAAGTGATAGATTTCGTATAATCGCTCATGGCAAGCTTTGAGTCATTATTTTCCTCATACAAAACGCCGCGATTATAGTAAAAATTAGAATTTCCCGGCTCAATTTCAATGAGCTTATTTATGTCATCAATTGCCAAATCATATTTTTTTTGATTGCGGTAAGAATCCGCCCGCATCCGATAAGCGTCCGCATATTTGATATTGAGTTTTATCGCTTCTGTAAAATCATGAATAGCCAAATCATAAAATCCAAGAGAATAATGAGCATTACCGCGCAAGTTAAATGCTTCGGGAATATTGGAATCAACGGCTAACAATTCATTAATTGTAGAAACAGATTTTTTGTAATCGCCATCATTATAATAAGATACAGCTTGGTTGAACAGCTTGACATGTTCTTCGTTTTCCAGAAAAGAATCAACCGCCCAAACTTGATTTAAAGACAACAGAAATGCTGCCAATATTGCAAAAAATGAATTTTTTTTCATAATCTCTCCAATACTATATCCTGTGAATTTGAAAAATGATATTCGATATATATTTCAATAGCTGGATGCAGAGAATTTTTTGCCGGACACGCCTCGGCAGCTCTCTTAAGTTTCTTGAACAAATGGTCGGCAAGCTGGTCTTTAAAAAATATTTTTATCAGCAGCGACTTAATCATCGCACCCGGTGGTGGCAAATTGGTTTTTGATACTTCCATTTTCGTGCCGCAAATATTGAAATTATTTCGCTTGGCGATAATTCCCATTGTTGTAAGAATGCACGAGCCAACCGCTGCCGCCATTAGCTCAAGAGGCGATAAATTCTCGCCATATCCGCCATCGTTAAGAACTCCATCGCAAATAATTTGCTGCTTATCCGTTTTTGTGATAACAGTCCGCAATGATTCCCGTGCTTCTATAATTAGTGCATCCATGAGGCTTTGCCTGTTTTTTAGCATAAACCACAAATATACAAAAAAATTATACGATATATTAAGAAAAAAGACCTAACATCCCTCGCCCTGCAAAGAAAATACAGCAATTCGCCATCCGCAAGAAATATTTAAGGAACGATAAATTTCAAAAACATAATAATTTTTCCACATGATTATCTTTTTCTTTGATATAAATGGGGAAATATGTATTTTTGTGTATTAAAGTGGGGCAATGAGGGGAACAAGTGGTATATTTTGTATCTCTGATTGCAATTCTTAATAATACATGAGCTGCAAATTCCATGTCATTTAAAGGAAAAGAAACATATTCGCTTGATAATAAAGGGCGAGTGAGCATTCCAGTGAAGATGCGCAAAAGCATTCCAGATAAGGCTGATAATACTTTTGTGGTTACACGCGGGCTGGATAAATGTATCTTTGCCTATCCAATAAATGTATGGGAAGAAAAGCAAAAGAGAAGTCTGGAAGAATTGAATCAATATGATTCGCGCAATCGCCAATTTTTGCGGCGCATGCTTGAAGGCAGCGAAGATGTTTTTTTAGACACTCAGCAGCGCATAACCGTACCTAATGAATTACTTGAATTTGCAGGCATAGAAGGCAAAATTACCATACTTGGGCTGCTTGATCATATTGAATTTTGGAATCCTGAAATTTATGAGCAATACATCAGTAATTGCGAAGAATCTTATGAAGAAATAGCTTCGACGGTCATGTTGAAATCTAATGAGTAAAAGTAAAAAAAAAATAATTGATAAATCACAGTGGAAAGAGTACGATTATCACTTACCAGTTTTACTCAATGAATCAATAAGCTATTTAATTACCGACAAAAACGGTACGTACATTGATGGTACACTCGGAGGCGGTGGGCATGCGGCAAAAATAATGCAAAATATTAATTCTGGGGGGAATTTATTTGCATTCGACAAGGACACATTCGCTATTGAAAGAGCTAAAACTCTATTTGTGGAAGAATTAAAAAATCCGTCTCCGAGACTTGTACTATTTAATCAATCATTTGCGACTGCAAGTAATGTATGCAAAGAACGTGCCATAAATCCACACGGCATTTTGCTGGATTTGGGGGTTTCATCCCAGCAATTGGATACAGACCAGCGCGGAATAAGCTATCGTGTCAATTCTCCTCTTGATATGAGGTTTAGTAACAGCTCCGCATTAACAGCAAGAGATATTCTAAATACTTATACCGAAAGCGACTTAATCCAAATTTTTAACGATTATGGTGAAGAACCAAGAAGCTATCATATTGCTAAAAAAATCATTGAATATCGCCAGAGAAAGCAGCTTGAGACCACATTTGACTTAAAGCAAATCATTGAAGAATGCACACCCAAGATATTACATTTCAAGACCTTGTCCCGGATATTCCAAGCCTTAAGAATTAAAGTTAATAATGAGCTTGAAGAACTGAACAATGCGCTAACTGACATTATTAATGTACTTGCAGCTGGTGGTCGTATTGTTGTAATATCATATCATTCGCTCGAAGACAGAATTGTGAAGGACATATTCAAAAAAAATTCTACCAAAATAAAAATTAATAAATATGCCGATGAAACACCAGCATTTCTTCCCACATTAAAGATTTTGACGCCCAAACCTATCTTCCCACCGGATAACGAAATACTGCAAAACCCACGCTCTCGCAGCGCCAAGTTAAGAGTAGCTGAAAAGACGAAAAATTAATTTTTTTTAATAATTGTTTTGCCGTCTTATGGCAGTGCAATTATGAAGCATTCCTTTTCCCTCATCTGGAAATATTTGTAAAACATAAAATTTTAAAGATAACCATTAATACAGAAAAAAAGATTATTTTTGAACTTACTTAAAACTAATAGCAAAATTATGGCAAATATTCAAGCAATACGCGGCACTAAAGACATTACTCCAAATGAAATTCACAAATGGCACAGCATTGAACAAATTCTAAAAAAAATATCAGAAAACTATGGATATAGAGAAATACGAACGCCTGTTTTTGAAAAGACAGAGGTTTTTTCCCGCGGCGTTGGCGCTGGTACGGACATCGTAAATAAGGAAATGTATACTTTTGCCGATAGAAGCGGCGAGTCTTTGACTTTGCGCCCCGAGCAGACTGCGGCACTGGTACGGGCGATCATACAGAATAATTTGGTCGCCGAAAATCCAACTGCGCGCCTGTATTATATTGGTGCGTATTATCGCTACGAACGCCCGCAGAAAGGGCGGTTGCGCGAATTTCATCAATATGGAGCCGAGTGCATTTCTTCGCCATATCCTGAAAGCGACGCCGAGACAATCAGCCTTGCAGACAGCATTATCAGGGAGCTTGGAATTGATGAATATTCCTTGAAACTGAATTCCCTTGGCAACGAAAGTTCACGCAAAACATACCTTGAGGTTTTGATTGAATATTTGCATAAAAATATAAACAATTTATCGGAAGAAAGTCAAAGCCGAATAGGCATTAATCCGTTGCGAATACTGGATTCTAAGCATACATTAGATATCGAAATTGTGAAAAATGCTCCCAATATTCTGGAATATTTGGACGCCGAAAGCCAACAGCATTTTGAGCGGGTTTGCAAATATTTAGAGGCTGCAAATATTAAATATACCATTACGCCAACACTGGTGCGCGGTTTGGACTATTATTCACATACGGTTTTCGAATTTCAAAGCAATTATCTTGGCTCGCAAGATGCGTTCGGCGGCGGCGGAAGGTACAACAAGCTGTTTTCCGAGCTTGGCGCAAAAGATACGCCGGCGGTAGGCTTTGCTATGGGAATCGAGCGTATCCTGTTAATTCTCGATGTGTTACAAAAACAAATTGACAGTAGCGGCAACGTTCAAGCCGTGATAATACCTACGTCAAACAATTATTACGAATATGCTTTAAGAATTGCGGCAAAACTAAGAAATGATTTTTCTATTTCAACTATAATCGATTTGCAGCGGCGCTCATTAAAATCTCAAATGCGAGAGGCAGGTAAAATTTCAGCTAAGTATGCAATAATTATTGGAGATAGCGAATTTGAATCTCGCAGCATCACCATAAAATATTTAAACGAAGATGGTCGGCAAATCATCATAAACGAAGATGATTTAAAGCAAGAACTATTTTAAATTAATGAAAAAAAATTCATTATCATTATACAAAGCGGCTGATAAATTTAACTAAACTTTCAGCATCAACAGACCAATTGTATTTTTCGTGTGCGGCTTTTAAAGCATTTCGAGACATTAGCCCAATATCCATATCTAATATAGTTTCAATAGCAATAGCAGCGGCTTCTCCCGATGAAAAATCCATCGCCAAGCCCGCATTTGTTTCCTCAATTATCCTTTTCAGCGGCAGCGCAAGGCTGGTCAATATCGGCTTCCCAAATGCAAAATAATCAAATATTTTGTTATGTATGGTGTAATTATTAAAATCGCTGATTTGATAAGGCACAATGCCGATGTCGCTTTTGCTGATAATATCTGGCAGCGATTTGTAATCATACTCTCCCATAAACAAAATTTTATTTTTATTTTTAAAACTCTCCACCATATTTTTATAGTCTTGCTCGCTCTCGCCGGAACCTGCCACTATCAGCTGGATATCGTGATTAGCCGCCGCTTTTTCAAAGCCAAGTAAAAAATTTGCAATAGATTTTTCAGCACTTAAATAACCGTGATGGCAAAATATTTTAGTGCGGTTATTTGATGGCTTCAAAGCACTGTTTCCTTTGACAAATGTTTGTTCGGGCGTGTTATGCACCACAACAATATTATTTTTGAGATAGTTATACTCTTTGTGAAGTCTATCAGTCTGTTCGTCGCAGACGACAATAATGCCATTGCACAACGCAACTGCTGTTTTTTCAACAACATCTGGAATTTTTAAAGTATGAACAAGCAAGCGGGAAAATGCCGATTTGTTATACTTTTTCCAATCGCGCATAGCGGCAGGATAATTCTCCGCCATGTCCATAATCACAGGTATACCGTGCGCTTTCCCGATTTTGCCGCAGGCTTCCGCCAGCATAATTTCGCGCACAATAATTAAATCCGGTTTAATTTCATCGACAGCATTTTTAATCGCTTTACTCCACATTGGATTTTTCGGCACAGGCAGGCTCATATACATCTGCTCGGGATTGCCAATACGAATTACATTGATGCCATTTATGTTTTCCCGCAGCGGTGCTTTTTGCGTATGTCTCGATAATATTGAGACTTCCGCATTTGATTTGTGCAGTGCAGTACAGATTTTATCCACGCGAATATCCCACGGATAATGGGCTTTCCACACATATAATATTTTTTTATTCGATAATTTATTCATCAATATTTTTCACTTAAAAATTATTTTTTTTTAATAAATTATAGTGCTACCGCTAAAAAATGAGGGGAGAATATGTACCTCCCCCTTTTTTTGCAGCTTATAATCGCTATAAATTTAAAATTGAGTTTTTCTCATGTCGCCGGAATTTAAAAACTCAACGTGCATGTTCAATGCCTTAGCAAGCGTATGAGGCGTATGACCATTGCCGCCAAGTTTCAAATAATCCCATAACAATTGTTTGTAATCTGGATGAACACAATTTTCGATAATTGTCGCAGCACGCTGTTTCGGAGATTTTCCTCTCAAATCTGCAATACCTTGTTCCGTAATGAAAATCATCGTGTCATGCTCCGTATGGTCAATATGCGAACACATCGGCACAATCGCACTAATCGCACCGCCTTTCGCAACTGATGGACAAGTATAAATCGTGATATAAGCATTACGGGTGAAATCGCCACTGCCGCCAATACCATTCATCATTTTTGTACCCATAATGTGAGTCGAATTAATATGCCCAAAAATGTCCATTTCGATAGCCGTATTTATTGCAATAATGCCCAAACGGCGAGCTATTTCAGGGCTGTTCGATATTTCCTGCGGACGCAAAACAAGTTTCGGATGGAAAAATTCCAAATCATTATATATCGAATTTAAGCAATCAGGACTTACAGTAAGCGAACAACCGCTTGCAAATTTAACTCTATCTTCTCTCATCAAATTAATTACAGAATCCTGAATAACTTCCGTAAACATTGAAAATGCCGGAACAGCCTTGTTTTTACCCAATGCACCAAGCACCGCATTCGCAATATTTCCAACACCCGATTGCAAAGGTAAAAATTCCTTTGGAATGCGACCGATTTTTAACTCGTTCAGTAAAAATTCAGCAACATTGTTGCCAATCATATCTGTTAGCGGGTCAGCAGGATCGAATGGAGCAACTTCATCTGGCAAATCAGTTTCAACAATTGCCACTATTTTGTTCGGATCAACTTTGATAAATTCTGTGCCAATTCTATCTGAAACGCTGTAAACAGGCACTTCGCGACGATACGGCGGATTAGCAGGAGCATAAATATCGTGCATTCCGCGTAAGGTTTTAGGATGTTTTTTATTTAATTCAACAATCACTTTGTCCGCAAGAGCGCAGCCGGTCGCAATCGTTCCACATGAAGAAGTCGGCACAATCTCGCCATTTTCAGTAATATCACATGCTTCGACTATTGCAACATTGACCTCACCCAAAAAACCATAACGCATATATTGTGCTGTATGGGACAAATGCTGGTCGAAAAAATTCGCAGTGCCGGTATTAATGGCAGTACGCATATTGCCGTTCGACTGATATGGAGTTCGCCATAAAACGGCATCAGCTTTGGCAAGCTCGCCGTCAAGAGATTGACCAGTAGATGCACCTGTTATCATACCGATTTTAAATTCTCTACCAGCTTCGTGTTCCGCCAAAGCACGTTTTGCAATTGCAGTAGGCACTGCCTTTGCAGCGCCAGCAGGAGTAAATCCGCTAAAAGAAACAACATCGCCGTTGTTCACAAGTTGAGCAGCCTCATCAGCTGTCATAAATTTGTAAGCCATAGTTTTAACCTATTTTTATTATGTGTTGTTATATTTATGAATATTTTTTAATAAATGTAGTAGTTGCACAATTAGTAAGCATATAAATATAAGCAAAAAAGAAAAGATAATATAGAGATAAATTGCATGCCGATGGTTATCAGGTTGCCGCCGCGAAAGCATATTGCTTTTTCGGGCAACTAAATTATGAGTATTAATTCTATTTTGTGCGTTTGAAAATAAATTTTTTCAAACTATTTAATTTAAATAATGGAGGTCTTATTAAGACAAAAAAAAATTTTGAAATGGCTGCCGGTGCTGGCATTGGCGGCGGGCGGCGGAGACGGCACAGAACCAAATATACCAACAGCATTAAAAGGTACATCATGGAAATTAGTAGGAATTGTTGATGCAGAAACAAATGAAATAACGAAATTATACCATTTGTTCATACAATTATGCTACAAATTTGTATTAGCAAAGAGTATTGCATTTCGTTCTCTGCCAATCGCAAAAAAAAAGCCTCCGCTATATAAATATCTCAATGGCGGAGGCAATATCTATCATGTTTTTAGAAAACGGCTATTCGATTACAAGGTCTAAACACAAGCCCTGCAATTCACGCACAAGCACGTTGAATGACTCCGGAATGTTGGATATAGGCATGTTATCGCCCTTTACAATGGATTCATACATTCTTGCACGACCTTGCACATCGTCCGATTTTTGAGTTATCATTTCCTTGAGAATATGTGCAGCGCCATAAGCCTCCAATGCCCATACTTCCATTTCGCCGAGCCTTTGTCCGCCGAACTGAGCTTTGCCGCCGAGCGGCTGTTGCGTGATAAGGGAATATGGTCCTATCGAGCGGGCATGAATCTTGTCTTCAACAAGGTGGGACAGCTTAAGCATATATATGATGCCTACCGTTACCAGTTCATCGAATGGTTCGCCTGTTCTTCCGTCATACAGCTCAGTTTTCCCTTCGCGGGGCAAGCCTGCTTTTTCCAGGAAATCTCCGACCTGTTCCCATGTTGCTCCATCGAAGATAGGCGTTGCAAAATGTACGCCAAGTTTATATCCAGCCCAGCCCAGAGCCGTTTCATACAGCTGCCCAAGATTCATACGGGATGGCACGCCAAGAGGATTAAGCACTATATCAACAGGAGTTCCGTCTGGCATAAAAGGCATATCCTCTCTGTGGACGATTTTAGACACGATACCTTTGTTTCCATGCCGTCCCGCCATTTTATCGCCGACTTGCAGCTTGCGTTTCTTTGCAATATATACTTTTGCCATTTGCAATATACCGGGCTGAAGCTCATCGCCCATAACCAGCCTGCCCCTTTGCACTTTGAAATCAGACCTCACATCTGCAGCATATTTAAGGTAATTGCTTATAAGCTTATTGATAGTGGCATTTTTTGCAGGATCGGCAACATATTCTGTATTTTCAGGCAGTAAGTCAACATTCAGCAAATTGCTATCATACTTATTCCTGACGCTGTCTGCCGTCATCTTTATGCCGCTCTTAAACACAAGCACACCATTACTTAAGCGCAAGCCGAGAGATATTTCGCCCTCAAGCAATTTGATAAATCTGGCAATAAAGTCGTTCTGCAAATCTGTAAGATATTTTTTCTCCATTTTCAGCAAAGCATCCTGCTTTCTCTTTTCTTCGTTCTTGGATTCTTTATCAATACCAACGAATCTGCGTGTGAATAGCTTTGTATTAATAACGACACCTTTGATACCGGGCGTAGCCTTAAGCGATACATCTTTTACATCGCCTGCCTTATCGCCAAATATGGCGCGCAACAACTTTTCTTCAGGTGTAGGATCGGTTTCCCCTTTTGGAGTAATCTTTCCTATAATTATATCGCCTTCCTGCACCTTAGCGCCAACCCTGATTATACCTGTCGGGTCTAAATCTTTGGTTGCTTCTTCGGAGATATTCGGAATTTCGCATGTGAACTCCTCTTCGCCACGCTTGGTATCACGCACCTGCAGCGTAAATTCTTCTATGTGTATGGAAGTGAATACATCATAAGCCACGAGCTTTTCTGAGATGATAATCGCATCTTCAAAATTATACCCGCGCCAAGGCATAAATGCCACCAGTATATTCCTGCCCAATGCCAATTCGCCTTTCTCTGTTGAAGAGTTATCAACGAGCGGCTGACCTTTAACGATACGGTCTCCTTCTTTAACTATAGGGCGCTGATTAATACATGTATCCTGATTGGTTCGGAAGAATTTCAGTAATGGATATTCAACTACACTCTTAAACTTGAAGTCTGTTATTCTATCATTTTCAGAACGGATATCATCATAATGCACGCGAATCTTTTCCGAACTGACATGGTCGACAATACCATCACCTTCTGCAATTATCAATGCACGCGAATCCCTTGCTATACGTGCTTCCATACCAGTACCCACTATTGGAGCTTCCGGACGCAGCAAAGGCACAGCTTGCCGCTGCATGTTAGAGCCCATCAACGCACGGTTCGCATCGTCATGCTCAAGGAATGGTATAAGCGATGCGGCAGGACTTGCAATATGGTCTGTCGATAAGTCCATATACTGCACCTCTTCCGGCGAACAGACAATGAAATCTCCCTGATATAGCGCTTTAACTCTATCGCCCAGTATCTTGCCATTCTTATCAACAGCAGTCGAGGCAGGACATGTGATATATTCATCTTCCTTTTCAGCTGTCATATACACTATCTCATCTGTAAGCGTAGCATCGACAACCTTTCGATATGCTGTCTCAATAAATCCGAGCGAATTGATTCTTGCATGAAGTGCCAGTGAGGATATAAGACCAATATTTGGACCTTCAGGGGTTTCAATAGGACACAAGCGACCATAATGAGTATAATGCACGTCGCGCACCTCAAAGCCTGCCCTTTCGCGGGTAAGACCGCCAGGACCCAATGCCGATGTTCTACGCTTGTGAGTAAGCTCTGCCAACGGATTTGTCTGATCCATAAACTGCGACAACTGGTTTGTACCAAAGAACTGGTTGATAACCGAGCTGATAGTCCGCGCATTGACTAAATCGGCAGGCGAAGAATTTGAATCATCTCTTATGCCTAACCTCTCCTTGATTGTGCGCGTCATGCGTGCAAGCCCTATGCTCAATTGAGCCGCCAGTTGCTCGCCAACTGTGCGCACGCGTCTATTGCCAAGGTGGTCGATGTCGTCGCCCGCAAGTTTTTCACTGTGCAAATGTATAAGATGCTTTATTATGGCTACTATATCGTTTATGGTTAAGGTGGTATGTTCGGCAGGAATATCCAAGCCCAGCTTATCATTTATGCGGTAACGCCCAACCTCGCCCAGATCATATTTCTTTGGATTAAAGAACAGCTTATCAAGCAATGCAACAGCCGTTTCTATATCTGGCGCCTCACTTGTGCGCAGCTGGCGATATACCATTTCAAGAGCATCCTCCTGATTGCGGGTAACATCTTTCGCCATAGTTTTGGCTATGATAGGCTCTTCCGTTGGATCGGTATAGCTAAACAGGCGCAATGGCGGTATCTCCGTTGCCTTGAACATCTCCAGCACATCAGATGTGATTATCATATCGCGGGTAGCAATGATTTCGCCTGTATTAAGGTCTATAACATCGGCTGCAATACGCCTACCTATGAATGTGTCATCCAAATCTTCCGGATTGACATCAACAGCCAGATCAAACAGTTTAAGCAGCTCATCATCAGAAGAAAAGCCCAATGCCCTTAAGAGAGTTGTAACAGGGAATTTCTTTTTGCGGTCAATATAAGCATACATAACATCATGTATATCCGTAGTAAATTCCACCCACGATCCACGAAACGGTATTATGCGTGCCGAGTATATCCTTGTGCCATTCGGATGCACTGCGTCATCAAAAAATACGCCGGGCGAACGGTGAATTTGATTGACTATAACACGCTCCGCACCATTAATGATAAAAGTGCCTCTATCTGTCATAATAGGTATAGTGCCAAGATATACCTCCTGCTCAATTGCCTCTATATAATCTTCCGAATCCTTGGAAGCCTTGCTCGAAAGCCTTAATTTCGCTTTAAGCGGCTTTGCAAAAGACAGTTCACGCTCGCGGCACTGCTCTTCTGTAAGCTTGGGCTTTTCAGTTGTATATTCTATAAATTCAAGCTGATATGTTCCTGCTACATCTTCAACAGGAAAATTGGCAAGAAATGTTGCCTGCAATCCCACATTTTGACGCCAGGATGGCGGCACATCTTCCTGAAGAAAATCTTCAAACGATTTGAGCTGCACATCCAATAAATCAGGATAGTAAGATTCCTTATCCGAGCGAGAAAAAGTTATGCGGTGGCGAAGCCTGACAAGGTCTTCACTGCTTTCAAGCAATCTGATTTCTCCAGAATTAGCAGTTTTATACTCATTTAACACCTTGAGTATATTGTCAGAAACATTTGCATTTGCATTAGAATTTTCTACTGGCTCTATTGGCACGCTTTGCTTTTTACTACTCACCTGTTGTCCCTTCTATAATATTTATAGTTAAAGTATATTTCATGTAATTATCAATCTCTAATCTATCACAATTATGAATTATTTTTCATAATTCAGCCTGTAGTCGTGATATATCTTGCACGGGCAGCAGGAATCGAACCCGCAACCTACGGTTTTGGAGACCGTCACTCTACCAGTTGAGCTATACCCGTATCTATAGTGAAAACTACAAATATACAAAAAAAAACAATATTAATAACAATATAATAATATCATTTCAAGCAAGCATAGAGAAAATTTTTATAATATCAGGTAAGATTAATATTCCTTTTAATCAACAGACAAGAGGAATATAGTTAATGGTCTAAATTGCGTGTTATAAATAGCAGATGATATACGTTATCTTTCAATAAAAAAATAGCAATACTGGTTTAAAAATACAATATTGCTATTTGAGTGTAATTTTTGGGTTATTATTAATATTTGATTTCGCCTATCTCGAAGATGGCATTGTTTCTGAAGTTTCCCTTGTTTAATAAATTCGATACTTTTACAATTGGTGCTTCTTTGTTGTCATTGGTATAATCCATGATATACAAGCCTGACAGCCTGCGGTATATATACGGAGACATGGCATCCTCAATTAAAAAGTCTTCGGGCATAGTGCCAGCAGGAAGAGGAGTTGTTTTAATATCAACCGCATAGTCACAATCCTTGCCAAAAGCCAATATCTTTCTAAAATCCATATAGTTATCGCCATCGTTACGGGAATAATTTCCGATGACTAAAGCCGAGTTCTGGGTTATTGGATCAAAAGGGTTATCCACAATTTCAACATTCAGTGCCAGCACATTCGCTTCGGCGGCTGGGTTGGTTCCTGTAACTAATTTGTCCTCAGCCACTTTCCATGCCCGCCCGCCAAATAACTCATTGCCGTTATACAATCCTGTATAAACGATATGCCTGATTTCGACGGAATCCGACGCCGTTGGAGTTATAGCAGCATCCCAAGTTTGCGGATCTGACCACCGTCCATTTCGCACAGAAAACAGCTTGCTTGGAGTTGCATCGAATATTAGCTGCGACTTGCTGAATATCTGGTCGAAAGTTCCCGGCGCATTGGCAATGGCTCCACTTTGCCCCGGATTAGGATTGAGCAATATCAAGCCTTGACCTGTTGTTTCAAATTTAACGGGAAATACTTCCATTTCTGATATTGCAGTCCAAACGGGTTTGCTGATGTTCCGAGTTCCATCGGTATTTATCACGCTTTGCGGTCTATCTGAACTGTAATCAGCATTTAGTTTAAAGCCTTCAGTTAATTTTGAACGATTATATACAAATTCCGCAAGAGTTTGATCAGTGCCAAATTCGTTTTTCTTAAAGCCTAGCGATAATTCTTTTAATCTTATGTAGTTAGTGTTAGTTAGATATGTAAATTCTATCTCTCTATCAGCAATCAAATGCGCAATAGAGGGCGTATATTTAGCCTTTGATGGCTTTATTTTGGGGTGCACATTCAAAGCAGCAAAGTATAAATTTAAATTATTACCTGTTTGTGATGAGTCAAACTTAAGTTTTGTTTCATAATTGTTATATGTATATTCTTTGTTTTTTAGCAAAACAAATGAACTGGAATTATAAGTAGCCCCATATTGTACCCAACCGTCTATTTCGCCTATTCTCGTATCGAATTTTATATTCGCTGTTTTGTTATATAACATTATTTTATAGCCATTTGTGCTTAGGTTGCTATCAGATTTATACCGTAATGATGTGTAATTAGTATCAAAAACCTTAATATCATCATATTCTCCTGATATGTATACATCTCCCACCAAATACCTTTTGGAGCCTTGCGCAAATTCTAACACAGGGTATCCATATCTACCGTCCATAAGGTTAGTAGTATTGCTTGTGAAGACATTCATAGGCAATACGCTTCCAGCGCCATAGTATATTACTTTGCATGGCGGCGCAGTGCCATCTGTTCTCTCAAAACTTGCACATGAAACAGATTGGCTATCGACAACCATTGCATCTCCCGTTTTCGCCTTCAAACCATTATTATTGATAAGTTCTCCATATACATTTAAAATAGTTCCTTTTTTCACATCCAGTCGCTTAGTTGGAGTAGCACTAAAATAGGTAGTAACGCCATTGATCGGAGTGTTGTAAGACACAGTACCGTTGCTAACTCTGCCATCTTCAAACATTGTGATAGAACCGTTTTTATCACGTTCACCTATATTCACCATATTACCCGGCATAACAGTGAACGCTGTTAACCTGTCATTCAACTTTATGCTGCCATCAACATAAGATACAGCATTGCTTCCTAAAGCATTAACATCTTTGTCAAGCAATGTAATAGAGCCTGTATAGTCAGTTTCCTTGCCTAAAGCATAAGCATTTTTATCCACAATTAATTGATTTTTTACTTGCACAGTAGATATTACACGCTTTGCAGCTATACCGCTTCCATTGCCACCGCCGTTATTGAGCACAAGATTATAATATGCTGTGGGTGGTTCATCAACTGTATAAAAGCCATAGTTGCCATTCGTAGTCGGAATAGAATCGCAATAGAATGGTGTTGCTGTATAAGCGCCGGTTGTTCCAGGATTATAACCATTTTGCGCTCGATTGACTGTTTGCGTATCAAGCACATCTATACCTGCACCGTCATAAGTAAATGTTGTATTGTCTTTATAGCGAACATAATAATAACTGGGATAGCCTGTAAAATCGTAAGCAGCACCAGTACCACTGTTATAATTAAAGCGATACCTGCCCTTCACATTTGTATTGCCAACCAATTTGCGGGTATTTGAAAACATTAAATCAGTAAAATATAAATCCTCCTGTATATTTTGGGTAAAGTCCCAATTAGTCAAGCCGCCTTTGGGTATGTTGCTATAATCTATAGTGTCATTGTACGTAGTGCTTGGCAAAGGCGCACCAGTATAAGTGTAATCAGCATCATAATATAGCTTAACGCCTGCCTTTAACTGCGTACCAGAAGAAACATCGACAAACGCTAAAGCATAATCCACTACGCCTTCGATTCTTGTATTGGGAGCGCCCTCCCATGTTATCTGCCCATCTTGCTTGGGATAACCTGTCTTTGGAGAAATCCCATGCATTCTAACTGTGGATGCGGCAACTCTTGTGTCAGTCAAATCCACATCTACTGCTGTATATGTAGCTCCCGGCTTATTTATCCAGTTTTGTGAATACATATCTACACACAACAAAGATGCCAATAAATATATAGATATTACAAACAGTTTATTTATCATAGTTATTTTTAAGTTTTATATTTTACAAATAAAGCACAACAGATATTTATGAATATTTTTTCATAATTCTCAATATATTGTTATTTACTTAGCTGTAGCGTATCTGCAATAAAATGATTTTTTATTAGTGTAATTCCGTCGCCGGCAAACCACTGGCAAAGCACCGAACCCTCAGGATAAAAACTTTTAGCTGCAACTTCAATCGCTTCTTTGAGATTGGTTTCGCCAATAATTCCATATACTGTCATTTCGGGTCCGCCCGATTTTAATTGCACGACATCGCCAATTTTGAATTTATATTCTGCCATAATAATTCCTTGTAATATTAATTGCTTAGATTTAATAATCGAGATTTATGAATATTTTTTAATAATTCGTCAGTTAGTTCCCTATCTCTATAACCGAACCGCGATTAACAATATGTCCGGCATTTATAAGGTTTTTATATATCTTGAATCTGCGATTCAGTCCCAAGTCCACAGTTAATGTTGTATTAGCCTCTACTTCAAGATTTCTCAGCACGACCATGTTATCAGAAATTATTTTCTCACCGCCAATCACTTTAACTCTTGGGAAACCCACATTGATATTGGTAAGCTTTATAGGCACATCAAATACTTCAAGCTCGAATTTATGAGCGCTACGCCAAGTATCTGGTGTCAGCATATTTATGTCCTTAGCCTGAGCTGGAACATTCGGCATTATACGGTTATCCGAAGAGCCATTGAAGCCTGTAGCAGCATGAGTGTACCAATAATTCATTGTATCCCGCATGGCTTGGCTGCCTTGATATATATATTGCGGAACGGTACTATTTTCCATATTTATATTGTATGGATTGTCAGGATATTTAATCGGATAATAATGTCTGTAATTAAGGTTTCCTGTGAGATGCGAGCCATTATCCAATCCCCGCATTTCCTTTTGCCAGAACCAGTTGTTTGAATAGAATTTCCCCAATGCCAAATCTTCATGTGTTCTTGGATATTGCCCTAAATTATCATAATGCACAGCCTTGGCGCTATATGACGGATCGGCTGGCACATGCCCTGTCCATGGGTACGGGAATCCGGGACCTGCATAAGGTACTTCGGATATCACCTGTGTTGTACCATTAAACACCACAGTGCTGCCCTCGCTGTCATCCTCATCGGATATGTATTCAGGGAAGGCAAAATGGTATCTCCTGTATCCTTCCAGCACATTCTTGAAGTTATTCCGCCCGCCGATATACAGATATGAGCCTCTCCCCATCTTGAAGTCGCCCTGTATGGAAGTATAATTACTGGTGGTTACCTTTTTATAAAAGGCAGCATTCAGCAAATGGTTTTCGCCCATATCCAAAGAACAGTTGTCCTTTATATCAACCAAGTACTCCGGCGATGTGGATTTGGATAATGCCAAGCGTGTATTGGCATCAATTACTAATGCACCCACACTATCGGGAATAGCATCGCCACTGCTTTGGGCAACCCCAGCATTGTATATATAATTGCCTTTTTTGCTGTAGGCATGCAGCGGCATTCTTATGCTGCCAAGTGATATATTACTGGAAATACCGGCTGGGTCCCCTATCACAATAGTTGATGTATCATACATAGAAAATGTAGAGCCTGATACATTAAAACCATTAGGTATTTTTAAAGTAGCTGTTTTAAGAGCAGGCACCGCATCGGCATAGCCTAATACTACCTTATCCACATGAGCAGGTATATTTGTCAGTACCTCATGCCCATTCGCCAAAAACACTGTTTCTATACCGGTATTGGGAACAACATTGGCAGGATTGTCTGGCGTAACGTGATCTTTGTTTCTTGTCCATGTAGTTGGATCATTCCAATCGCCATTTTTCACGCTATACCAGAAAAACTGTTTGGGAATTACGCTCTCATCTTTTCCGCCATAGTATATATCGAATGCCAAAGGAAGCTGCCCTGTAAGACATGACGCTATTTGAACAAATCCTAAATTGCCAATCCTTTCATTGGGATGCAAGCCAAATGTCAAGAAATTCTTAAGCACTGTTTTTGTGGTATCGGTTACCCAAAAAGGCGTTTTTGGATTATTCTTATATGACCTGAAGGCATCGACTATAAATGAGCCACTGCTTGTCGGCGTTTCATAAACATCCTGCGACATAAATATCTTAGCATATATCCCAGCATTGCTTAGGCTAAATATAGGCAAGGAAGAATTAACTACATAAGTCATATAAAACATTATGCCTGCATATGACTTATCGCTTAGTATGGAAAAATATTTGGAAAAATATTGCGAAGTAGTATCCGGCATGGCGCTATGTCTGCCATCAGGTCCTTTGCCATAAGCATTTCTAAAGCCTAAATTCCATGGTGGTGTCGATGTCCCTTTTTGAATAGCCAACAGCTGTACCCCTGAATAGTGGTCATCTGCGCTGCCAAAGCTGCCAATGGGCCATACCCACTCTTTTGTTGCTGCTGCGTAACTATCCATGCTATTGTTACAGTTGCTATTGGCACTTAGTGCTGTCGAGTCCACAGTTAGCAATTCAATAAACAATGAGCCGCTATTGACTGAAGTTGCCACATAGTGATTATCGCCTATTTTTTTGCTGGTTAGATTTTCAGTCAAAACTATCTGATCAAGGTTACTACCATAAGTTGCATTATATGCACTCCTGTCGCCTATCAGTCTTAGGCTTAGCATATTACTCAGAACAAAATGGGATTTGATATTTGCAGGATCTTCAAAGTTCAGCTTTGGCAATGCATCTGCTGTTGCTATCCTTTGCATTTTCAAATCGCAATTGGGCTCGAATATCCTTGCGTCGGTCCTTTTTATCGTGGTATTGCCTCCTCGAGTATGAAGGTTGCCGGGCAAAGTTATACCATTTTCATTATCAATTACAAAATACTTCTCCGGACTTGCGGTAACTCCTGACACTCCTGTTTGCGTACGGAAATACAAATCTGTTAGCTTCGGTGTGTCATAGGTGCTGGAATAAAATAAGTTCGTTCTGCCGCCAGCAAGAAGGGCTTTGCCTACTTCCAGGTATTTCAATGAAGTAATACATCCGCCTTCTATACTAAGCGTATCTAATACTGTTAGCTTATGGTTAACTGAATCAGGAGCGCTTGCATTGCGTTTGAAATTAAGATAGCACCCATCAATATTGATATTACCACCACCACCATTAAGGCTACTGCCTCTTAACAATAAATTTTTTACAGTATCAGGCAATGCGTTACCTGCATATATACCGGCTCCCCAATTGGTATATGTTCTATATATGTATGTAGCCCGTTTAGAAAATTCGCGCGCTCCGGTTCGCACATATCCATAAAACCTTGTTGTATCCCCCATTTTATTTTGAGTAAGAGCATCTGAAACAATAGATGATGCCAAACCACCACCTACCTGCAATGTGGAATGATCTCTCAAAACAAATCTGGTATCAGGCAACGCCTCAACCGCAGGCACTTCATGAGTAGTATCCTGTTTTAGTGCAACAGGGAATTTTGTATTGGAAAACAGAGGCATTTCCAAGAGCAGTACCCCTGTTGTATCTCCGCTGGCGGGAATAGAAAGCTCGTAATCACTTGCCGCTACATTTTGCGTTGTGCCAACCGAAACGTATGCAATTGCAGGTATATCACCATCTATTGTGACAGTTCCTGAAGTATTGATATTAGGCGACACTACAACGGACTTTCTCACACGAACCTGATGAGCTGAAGATATAACTACCGAATCCAAATCTGTTGGCAGCTGCCGCCAGTCTGGGTCTGGGTCGTTAATCCATAAACCCTGCCGTATGTTATACACCCCTGCTGCAGTGCTTATAGCATCGGGATTGCGTTTTTGCCAAGATGTTGTCTTTCCATTGTTATTCCATAAACCAGCCATCTGCATTTTACCGGGGAAATGCCCATCGGTTGCAACAGACGGACCTACGTGCGTAGGATTGAATGTCCATGTATTAACATCTGTCCAGTCGCCGTCTCTTCTGCTATAGAACACCCGCCGCAACAATGTCCACTCTGTATTATGCAGCAGCATCTTTATCTTTTTATATGTGTATGTACTGTCGTTATTGACATGATTAACCAGATCCGACGCATTGCCTGTTCCAAAAGAAACTGTTTGCCAGCCAGTATAAGGGTATATATTTCTAAATTCATTGCGGAACTTAACACCTTCGGATGCAAAATATACAGCATCGCTGCCTACATCTACATTATTTGCTGTGCCCGGATTTGTTGCCCAGTATGGCGTGCCGTAAGTATCGCCTCCACTGGTTGATTTAATTAAGAAATTGCCTGCCACAACACACTTTTGTAATTTATCCGCATTGGTTACATCGGTTGCATAAAATTCCAATGATACATTAGTGCTTCTTGTAGAGTCAAACAGATGACTTACCTTAGATGAATCTGTTTCAATAGCGCCATATCTAAGCCTCCAATATACATCCAACTTTGAATCCATATCAACCGCTCTCAAATGCACTCCCTGTACAGGTATAATAGACATCCGCAGGTTAGTATCAACGTATGGCACGTTATCGCCCTTGAATATCGCCTTAGAGGCAAGAAGCTGCAAACCGTTATTTTCTACAGCAGTAGGATATACATAATGTTCGTCTGCGGCAAAACCTCCCTTCTTGAAATCATATATCATCTGCCCGTCAGGATGCTGTATAACAGATGTGCCTTGCGAGAATTGCCTGATATCATTGGACAGCACGCCAGATGTTCTTTTGTATGTCTTTGCATCAACACACATAAACAAATGCTTTGTGCCAATATACAGCGCACCTTCTTCCAGATATAGAAGCCCTGTTGTATCTATATCCGTATCTTTGGCAACAATGACTCTGTTATTGTTTTTAACCGCTACATTTTTAAATAAAAAATTATCATTATTTGAAACAGTATTCTTTATATCCTGATTGGCAGTGCCGTTAAATACAAGGAATGATTTATCAGTAGTTGCAGTAATGCCTCTATATTGCAGGTTATTATCAAAATTGCCGCTTACAAAGACAGAGTCATTATACACGAATCTGCCATTGCCTGCACTTGTTAGCGACAGCTCTCGAACAGAGACAGGAGCAGTAACCGACAGGATTGGGTTTTTCGACATGCCTGCCAAAGTTGGCGTGCCTAATATAAGGCTGTCTATTTTTACTGTGGACTGCACCTTATAGAACTGGTCGGTTAAGCTTTCCTTTGGACGCAGCAACAGAGTTCCACCATGCGGCGCAATATCATTAACATTAATCAGGACTGAATATTCAGGTTCTGCATACCCTTTGTCAAGGCTAATCACACCGCCCGTCCAAGTCATATTCGAGCTTGTATTGCCTATATCAAAATATGCTCTGCCCGCCGGAAAAGCAGGCACAGGCGCAACATCTGTTATCTCAATAACAGCGTCAGACAGCTTGACATCCGCCAAAGCACTGCTATTTGCAAGATTTCGACAGATATAATTGGTTATAATCCTTGCGCCGGTAATATCAATAGTTGACGCCGTTGCTCCTGTATATTCTATGCTATTTGTCCTGACAAGCGTATTCTTGCCTTCTGCCGTAAAAGCAGCGCTTATAATA
>JAVBOP010000056.1:0-7641 GCA_031550405.1 Kapaibacterium sp. (SeqCode) | reverse complement strand
ATGTTTAAAAAAAGATACTTATGGATATGGATTGCTGTTGATAGACTTGGCAAACGGTTCATCGCTTTTGTCTGTGGCGGCAGAAGTACAAAAACAGGATTAAAATCGTGGAACTCTTTGAAAAATAAGGAGATAAGCTGGTTTTGCACTGACCATTGGCATAGTTATGCAGAATTTATTCTGCCTGAAAAACACATAAAAACGAAAGCCGAAACATTCGCCATAGGGCTATAACAGCAAGATTTAAAAGAAAAACAAATGCTATTCAAATAATCCGAATCTATGGTTATATAGATCCGGATTTATTTATATTTATACCAACATTACATACCAATGCCAATAGCAACGGCTTGGGTTTTATGTTCCGAGCCATTGTTGATATTCAGAAAATACAGACCAGCAGAAATATCTTGCGGGATTTTAGCAGTTATACGTATTAGGCGGTTAGCTGCATCATATTCGAAATCATTGTTCAAATTCAATATTTTCTGCCCCATAAAATTATACAAGCCCAAATCCAAGTCGCTTATATCTCTTAAAAAGCACCAGACCTCTGCGTTTAATGTGTGCTTGACTGGGTTGGGATAGACCTTCTTGAACCACAAATTGGGCAGTATTCCATCAACTTCATTCGAAATACTGTTGCTCTCATCTTTTTCAGGGTCATAAATTACATAGACGCCTCTATATTCGCAAAAGCCATCCAATGCTATTAATATCCCCTTGCAGCCATCATTCAATTCTTTGATACAGCGAGTAAAATTACGCTTAGACACTTTATCATAACCTTGAATAGGTCGAGATTTTGTTAGAACATCTTCATTGCCATTAAACGCTTCTACAGGAATAATGAAATCTCTGGCTTTTTTGGTTTTGTAGTTATATATTATCAGCGTACGGGCGCTAAGAGATTGCAGCACGGTGTTTTCTGCATTTTTAGAGTGAGCTATAGGAAATGCTATCTCGTCCTTACCCCAATAAAATGGAGTTTGTATGAGTTCAAATCCATGTTTTTTTTCTGGAGCTTCTGTAAAAGTTTTTGAGCCACTAAAGTCCACTTCTTCTCTATTCCATTTCCCATTATCCCAGCTTATTATGCCCGCCTTCTCTCCCAGAAATAGAGATACTTTCGAGTTCCTGTAATTTTCATCATCTCGCATTAAGAATAACTGACTTGAAGATAAAGTTGCAACTATATCAAATGGAGATAATATTGAATCAACATGCCAGTTGGAAAATTCTTTTGTTTTATCGTCAAATTTCACTATATGTTTAGTATTTGCTACCATCCAAACGGTGGAATCAGGCATAACTATGGAAGCATTGTCCCAGTATTCATCACCTAGATAGCCCGTAGTCCACGCAAAAGGGCTCTCCCAAGAATTCTCTTCCATCGGTGTGATTGTATCTATTATTTCATATACTACCTTCTCCTGCGATGTCGGAGACATCTTTGTTATTGTGTTTTTTGCAACATGGAGATCAGAACCTACATAATACATATAGTGGTTCATATAGTAAAAACAGGCATCTTTTTCTGTATAATGCTGCTCCCATTCTTTCCGTGGAAAAGACGCTACTCTGGTTACATCTCTTAAAGTATCCCACTTTTCATATTTTTCGCCAATTATCTCCCTCTTAAATACTCCATCTTCTATTGTAATAAATTTAGCACTTCCTATATCTGACATGGCACCTCCATATATCCACAGTTTGTTTGAATAGGGTTGAGGCGTTATCTTTGTCTTAATACATGACATATCCTCCCATACTTCTGGAAACTTATACTTACTGTGTTCTGTTATTTCTCCTGTTTTGTCATTTCTTATAAATATTGAGTAAAGTGCTGGGAAATATGTAGAATCATTACATTGATGGAAGCTGTAGTAATAGTTCACCCTTTCTTCCGCTGGAGTTGCAGAGTCGTTTTTTGTTGGAAGCACAATAACTTCAAAGGCACCTGCTGTCTGAGAATATACATCTGCACTGACCGAGCAAAACAGCATAATACATGTTAGCGTAATACGTGTTAAAAATATCAATATTTTTTTCATTTGTTCCTTTTAATAATATTTATTTAATCTGTTTATTTAAAAATTATAATACATTACGTTTATAAATAAAGGATACAGCGAAAATATCGCTATATCCTTTGGTCGTTAAATTAAGGACAGGGAGAATAACAATTTATTAATTGCCCTGTGCTTGTTCTGATTTCGTAACACTTATTAGTTGAGTGCGTAACTCCGTTGACTATAACATTGCCAGAATCATCCTTGCAAACTGTTGCGGGAAGCAAGCAAAATCCAGTTGGCAACTTACCACAGGGTCTAAAAACATAACCTCCTTTCCCCGGCTCGCTCAGGTCAGGATCATAGTGAGCTTCCGACATGCACTCATTCACAACTACAGTTAGAATCTCGTCAGTTCCTTTTCTACAAGGTATGATATCAATATTTCCTTGCTGTAGCTGTTCTTTCAATACAAGTCCTACGAAATAGTTTACGTAAACCAGGTAGTCAATTTCCAATAATTGCTCTATTGAGCAGCCCGATTGGTTAGGTATTCTTACTTCGCCGATGTGAACTTCCCACATTCCTGTAGTTTCATTGACGCTGATGCAGTATTCAAACTGAACATTGCAGGAACCGATAGAACCGAAAGGATGTTCTACTTCCATCCAATAAGGACCATCATAACCGGGTGGACAAAGTGCATTAGCAGTATAATTCGGCATAAGCAATAAGCCGAGTGAAATTAGAATTACGCTTATAAGCGTTTTGTTTTGTCTCATTAAGACCTCCGTTTTAAAATAGTAAGATTTGAAAAATTGTAACGTATGATGTTACCTCAATTTATGAATATTTTTTAATAATTATCGTTATTGGTTGTAATGGAAAGTTGGTTGCAGCAGAACAGTGAAAGGTATTTGTGTATGTGTTCACTATTCTGCCGCTATTGCTCTTCGATTTCCTGTATCTCCATTTTCCTTTATTTTAAACTTTATTGAATTTTGTAACTGTTTCCTAAGCGCTAATATAACACATTTTTATTACAATGCAAGCATTTTTTTTATTTGTTTTAAAATCCCTCAAAGGCAAAAAAAATTATGAAAAAATATTCATAAATGAATATGGAAGATGGTATGATTTTTACTGTATATTGGGTATTATTAATAAATATTTTTGTATATTTATGGTTTTATTTATTGAAATAAACTTAACTATAATTTATAACTTAAATTTCAAAAGGTAATGCAAAATGGATGCAAAAGAATTGACATCATTGTTATCAAAATTAACCGGTATAACATTTTCCGGCAAAACACGCAAAGAAAGCGATTTAATCGGCGAACGCGAAATTCCTAACGAATTATATCTGGGAGTGCAAACGTTGCGTGCCGTTGAAAATTTCCAAATTAGCGGCAAAACGCTTAAAGATTTTCCTGCGCTCGTAAAATCGCTTGCACAGGTAAAAAAAGCCGCTGCAATCGCTAATACTCAATTAAAATTAATGGAGCAAACAGTTTGCGATGCGATATGTAAGGCTTCTGATGAAATTATTGATGGCAAACATCATGAAAATTTTATTGTTGATTTGATTCAAGGCGGTGCTGGAACTTCTACAAATATGTGTGCAAATGAGGTTATTGCAAATCGTGCATTGGAAATTATGGGCAAGGAAAAAGGCGAATTTACCTATTGCAGTCCAAATGACCATGTGAATTTGGCACAATCTACAAATGATGCTTACCCAACAGCTTTGCATCTTGCATTTTTATATGAAAATAAAGCGTTAGTTGCTGCTATTGAAAGACTTATAGCATCGTTCAGGAAAAAGGCTGCTGAATATAAGCAAGCTATAAAAATGGGACGCACTCAATTGCAAGACGCTGTGCCTATGACATTCGGTCAGGAATTTAATGCCTTTGCAAGAACTTTGGAAAATGAAATCGAAAGCTTGCTTTGTGCAATTGACTGGCTTACTGACATAAATATGGGAGCAACAGCAATCGGCACTGGCTTGAACTGCCATTCTGATTATCCGCAGCTTTGTGTTAAGGAATTAGCAGACATCACTGGTTTGCCGCTTGAATTAACAGAAGATTTAATTGAAGCGACACCAGACACAAGCGGTTTTGTTTCATATTCTTCGGCATTAAAAAGATTAGCTGTAAAAATCGGCAAAATCTGTAATGATTTGCGTTTATTGACCTCTGGACCTCGTGCAGGTTTAGCTGAAATCAATTTACCTCAAATGCAACCCGGTTCATCTATCATGCCGGGCAAGGTAAATCCTGTTATTCCGGAAGTTGTAAATCAGGTTTGCTTCAAGGTTATTGGAAACGATTTGACTGTTACTATGGCAGCTGATGCGGCTCAATTGCAGCTTAATGTTATGGAGCCAGTTATTGTTGAAGCGATTCATGAATCCGTAAATTATCTCATTTCCGCTATGGATACATTGCGTGAATTGTGTGTTGATGGCATCACTGTTAATATCGAACGTTGCCGCGAAATGGTATTGCATAATATCGGAATTGTTACAGCTCTCAATCCTCGCATTGGCTACAAAACAAGCACTGCTATTGCAAAAGAGGCTTTGGCAACCGGTCGTGGCATATATGAGTTAGTGCTTGAAAAAAATATTTTGAGCAAAGAAGAATTAGATAAAATATTAGAACCGGAAAATCTGTGTTCTTTTAATATAAAATAATCGAATTGAGATAAGGTAAGTTATGACACACAAATTTTTATTTTCGCTTATGGCATTTTTCACTGTAAGCGTATTAAATGCACAAACTTATCATGAAGATGATGTTGCATTTTTACGGGAATTTTTAAGTCAGGGTGAAAATGCGAAAAGCTTAGGTTTAACTCCTAAAGAAATCAACAACTTGCATACAAATGAAGATTGGATTCCACATGTACAAGGACTCATTTGGGTTGGGATTCCGCCTAAAAGAATTTCAGAAATAAACTGGGTGCTTTCGTCGGAATATGAAACAGAACCAAAAATTGCCGGCAGTTTAGACTTAAGCAAGTGTAATGAATTATTAAAATTAAATTTTAGCAGTAATAAGATTACAGATGTAAATCTTAAAAACTGTACAAAGCTAACAGGTTTATCATGTAGCGGTAATATGCTTACAGAATTGGATGTTTCTAATTGTACCAAACTAACAGGTTTATCATGTAGCGGTAATATGCTTACAGAATTAGATGTTAGTAAATGCCCTGCACTTGAAACCATTCATTGCCTCCAAAATCAAATTATAGAATTAGATATTAGCCAAAATGTTTGGCTGCACCGATTAGAAGCTAATTATAATAAACTTACAAAATTAGATATTAGTAATAATGGCAACTTAGTAGCTTTATCTATTGCAGCGAATCAGCTTGAAAATTTGGATATTAGCAATAACAATATACCTGTATTGGATATTAGATATAATAAATTCAAATTTTCAACTCTGGTTTTACCTTTTGAAATAATAGGAAATTATTACTATGCACCACAAAGTGTTATAGAAGGCGGCGAAATTGAATATACCGAAAAAGTTGATTTAAGCAGCGAATATGATATTGAAGGATATATCACAACTTACGAATGGTATGATATTACAAGTGGCGATACAATTCCAATTCAAATATCGGGAAGCAATGGTATTTTTTCATTTGATGAATCACATAAAGGTAAGATATTAATTTGTGAAATGGATAATGAAATGTTTCCTCAATTTCATACAGGATCTTATTCGCCGCCTGGATTAGTAACATATAAGGTAAAAATTAAAGGCGAAACAGGAATTGGCGATGATACCGATGTTGCGCTTACTGTTTCTCCTAATCCAGCTAAAGATAAATTAATAATTAATGGTGAAAAAATCATACATATTATTAAAATATATTCATTATCTGGCGAATTAATTAACACATATAGCATAGAAAGTACAAATACAACTATTGATATATCATCATATTTATCTGGCACATATCTATTAGATATTGATGGAAAAATACAAAAGATTATTGTTCAGAAATAGTTTTATGAAAAAATATTCATTATTCGCTTCGGACAATGGGTTGCAAGCCCATAACCCCAAACCCCTAAAGGGGCTTAAAAGGCATATATCCTCCAAGTCCACTTTAGGGGATTTAGGGGTAAGAAGTTTTGATTTCAGTACAAATTATAGCAATATTTATGAAAAAATATTCATTATTCATCTCGAACAATAGATTGCAAGCTCATAACCCCAAACCCCTAAAGGGGCTTAAAAGGCATATATCCTCCAAGTCCACTTTAGGGGATTTAGGGGTAAGAAGTTTTGATTGAATGGATATTTTAGGTTTGATAAGTGAAAATAAGTAAACATTCGCAATATCATAGCAGTATGTTTTATGGTGCATCGGCAACTTTATTTGAATTTGCCAAAGAACTAAGGAACAATCCAACAGAAGCAGAAATGGTTTTGTGGAATTATCTACAAAACAAAGGCATTCGAGGATTACGTTTTAAATTCCAGCATCCAATAAAATATTTTATAGCAGATTTTTATTGTCATAAGGCAAGATTAATCATAGAAATAGATGGCGGTTACCATCAATTATCAGAGCAGTTTGAGTATGATAGAAGTCGAGATGCCGAATTAGATATACTTGGTTTAAAAGTAATAAGATTTACCAATGAACAAATTTTTTCTGACATAGAAAATACGATACAAACAATAGAATATGAAATTAACACGAGAATATAATCAACCCCTAAACAACCCCAAACCCCTAAAGTGGCTTACAAGTTATATATCCTCCAAGTCTCCTTTAGGAGATTTAGGGGGCTGGATTCAAGACAAAATAAAGCATAATTTATGAAAAAATATTCATTAATAATATCAAACAAATTGTTGCAAACCCATAACCCCAAACCCCTAAAGGGGCTTAAAAATCATATATCCTCAAAGTCCCCTTTAGGGGATTTAGGGGTTATGGGCGCAATCGCAATCCTCTTTTTCTTAACCTCCTTTCGTCTCTCCGCCCAATTCTCCGGCGGCAGCGGCACAGAGCAAGACCCGTACCAGATAAAAAGCCGGCAAGATATGGAAGCCCTCGCTGATAGCGTGAATTATGGTAATAATTGGAGCAAGGGCAAGTATTTTAAGCTGATTAAAGATATTGATGACACTGTAAAAACTGTCATCGGGAAGCCTGTTAAAGGTAATCAGGGAGATTATGACTATGATTTTTCATACGTATTTCAAGGTGTTTTCGATGGCAATAACCATAAAATAACTTTAGCACTTAATGATAATCCAGGCTTTACAGGCTTATTCTCACATATCTTTAATGCCAAAATCCATAATCTCATAGTTGATGGATATATAAAGAAAATTACAGCAGATTATAAAGAACCGGAATATTTTTATAATTGGACAGGAGGTATTGTTGGATATGCCATAAACAGTGAAATTTCATATTGCACTAATATATGTGATATTGATGTGAAATTCGTCTGTGTTGGCGGTATTGCTGGACATAGTGAAGAAAGTGTTATATCATATTGTAAAAATTATGGCAAAGTTGAAGCTGGATATGTTGATGGTCTTGTCGGAGGCATCGTTGGACATAATGATATAGGAAATAT
>JAVBOP010000157.1:0-18063 GCA_031550405.1 Kapaibacterium sp. (SeqCode) | reverse complement strand
ATGTTAATTAATCCAGTGGATTAATGCTTATTCATAACCTACCCCGTCAGTCGAAGCGACTGCCACCCCTTCAGGGAAGGGGAATGTATAACATTATGTAAATACTAATAGTTACATAATTCCCCTCTTGTAGAGGGGTGTTGCGTAGCAGCGGGGTGTTTTGGAGTATTGCATATTAAATAACGGCTGGGTATTACAATTATAAACAAGACAATAATTATTTTTTTTTAATAAATTTTTTGAGGTAAAAATGAATAAAGTAATTTTAACTCTATGCTTATTTGTTTGTTTGCAAATAAGCTCAAATGCCGAAGACGTTCTTCGTCCCAAAGGGCGGATAGGAGGAACAGAGTCTTCAGGTGGCAATGGATTGACGGGCTTTGATGGTGTTAGTCCTATTTCGTTTGGTATCGAAGGCGGTGCCAATCTGAATTTTTTTGGTTCAACCGTGAGTGTTAACCAAACTTATTATGACAATATCAATGTCTTTCTTGCTCCAGCAGGTATGAGCATGTTTTACAATGACTTAGGCTATGTTTTTGAATCGGGCTTTGGGGTTTCGCCGCATATTGGACTTTTTATTGATGTTCCTATTAATGACAAGTCTGGTATTGGTTTGCGGGTTAGTTATGATAGCCGTTCGTTCGGCAATTCAAAAGATGGCTTTTCAAACCCTGCTATTGCTGGAATAATGTATGATAATCCAACAATTCCTTTTACATTGGAATATAAGGATACCTACGATTATATAGCTGTGAATTTGAATTACCGCTATAACTTCACAAAGGAGTTTTTTATGACATTTGGGCTTAATTTTGATTTCTTGGAAAATTCTAAATCAGAAACAACCTACACAAGCAACGACCCCAATTATCCTTTGATGAGCACGGCTGTTGGTTATGTTCCTGCAATAAATACAACTGCTGGAGCTACTGCCATGACTACAACCGAAACTAAAAAAAATAACCCGAGAATGATTTCAGAACGGTTTGGCTTGGAGGTCGGAGCTAACTATAAGTTTGAGCTGTCTAATTCCATAGCATTAGTGCCTTATGCCCGTTTCCAATTCTTCGTAACTAAACCTTTTGAAGATGAAATAGTGCCAGTGCCGACAGAGTTTATTATCGATGGTACTATGTATAATCTTCAGACACTTACGGGCGAAACATGGGTGAGCAAACAAACAGACGCTTACCTGCATACATTGCAACTTGGTTTATCATTATGGTTTAATTTTTAATTGAGGAGGAATATAGATATGAAAACGAACAATACAATCTTAAAAAACGATATGATTATTAAAAAATATTCATTATTAAAGCAGTTATTAGTATTACTTATAGGTTTGCTCATATCAGCGGATATGTTTGCACAGCCTGTTGAGGTTGAGCCTGTTGATTTCAACTCATCGCGTGATGATTTTGCACCAGTTGTAACTCAGAGCAATAGAAAGATGTTTATCACATCGGAGCGTTCCAAGAAAAAACAACGCATATATCTTCTCGAAAAGAAAAATAGCGAATGGTCTTCTCCTTCGGCTCTTGATGGCGATGTAAACAATTCTGACCAAACAGGTACTGTTGCAATCACGCCCGATGGGCAGTATATTATCTTTGCTGCAACGAATCATGATGTTGCAGGGCATGGCAGAACCGATTTATATTCTGCACGCAAGATGAAAGGCGAGTGGACGGATATAGTCAATCTTGGTCCTAATGTCAATTCGCCATACTGGGATTCCAATCCAACATTATCAAGCGATGGCAATACGTTATTCTTTGCAAGCGATAGACCCGGTGGACAGGGTGGAGTAGATATTTGGTTCTGCGAGCGTACTCGTGAAGGTTGGACTAAAGCAAAAAATGCAGGCTCAAGTATTAATACCGAATATGACGAAATGACACCATATTTGTCATTAGATGATAAAACATTTTCATTTTCATCAAATCGTCCCGGCGGACAGGGTGGTTATGACATATATTTTGCACAACGTAGTTCAAATACTAGCTTTTCAAGCATAAAGAATGCTGGTTCGCCTATCAATAGCGAATATGATGAGTATTCATATATGTCATTGCAAAATATGAATGTTGGCTATTTTTCCTCAAACCGTCCAAACAAAGATGGAGGGGAGCTGGATATATATACTGCCGTTCCTAATCCAAATAAAGGCAATCCTGTAGTATTTGCCTCAGGCGTTGTTACTGATGCAGAAACAGATGAAATAATACCCGGATGCCGCATAGTTATTACAGATTTAGCAACAAAGCAGAAAATAGCAACTTTCTATTCTGATGATGAAACTGGCGAGTACAATGTAGTATTGCAGCCCGGCAAAAAATACTCAATTACGGCAACTGCTCCAAACTACTTGTTCCATAGTGAAAAATTTGAAATACCGGCAGACGATAAAGGTCGAAACATTGAGAAAGACATAAAGCTGTCAAAGAGTACCGCTATATTGCTGCTATTTTTCGACTATGATAAAGCAGAACTAAAAGATGAATCTTTGCCTGAATTGGACAGAGTGGTTGAATATTTGAATACCAGCAGTAATACGCGTATTCGCTTGGAAGGGCATACCGATGACCAAGGTGATGCAGCTTATAATAAGAAATTGTCATTGAATCGTGCCAATGCGGCAAGGGATTATTTAGTGAAGGCAGGTATTGATAAAAAGCGTATAGATACCGAAGGCTTTGGCAAAGAAAAGCCGCGTATGCAAGGCTCTACAGATGAAGCCCGCACATCAAACCGCCGCGTAGAGATGTTTATAATAAGATAAAATTATAGATATATTGCTGCAAACTTAAAGCTCGGTTTTTTCGCCGAGCTTTTTTATTTATGAATATTTTTTAATAAATAGATGTTTGCATTAATCATATATTGGTGTAGAGGCAATTAGCTTTCTGTTTTGCATAATGCTTTTATTCAACTGCATTAGCTGCTCCCGCAATTGCCTTTTCCTGTTAACAACCCACGTCGCATCGCTTAGCTGATGCTCGAAGCAAAATGGTTCCTGCATTTTCAAATTCGCTATATCCTCGTTTTGCTTTTCGATATATTTTTGAAGCAAATCTGCCGCCGTCGAATTGCCAGTATCAGTCTGTGCACCATCGCTATATTGCCGGTTATGCAGAATATAAAAAAACATTTTTAATCGCTCTATATCCTTAAAGCGGTAGCAAAGCTGTACATGATTCCAATATTTATGGTATTCACTGTTCGTAGCGGCATCGGGATGCAGCTGCTTTACAATTTGCCTGTATATCATGGAAATATCATATTTATCGTTATGCGCAGTATCCAATAGCCTGTTAAAATTAAACGGATGGAAACGCGATTGATATGCCTTGTTGGAAGTGCGGCTTTGCGCTATTTCAATATCACGTAACTTGCCTTTATTCAGCATGTTATCAATAATAGCAACTTCATCGGATGCTATTTTTTTATTGTGTTTCTGCAAATAAGATAAAAGATGATATTTGCGGTCTAAAAAATCAGCTTCGTGCTTTTTATCGCTTACAGTCTCCTCAATATCGCCAAAAATATTGTCATAAGTGTAGATAATACGAGCCTTTACATCAGTATGCAGGTAATACCAGTTGTCTAATAAATCAAGAAGCTGTTGCTTTTTATTTGAAATATCAAATTCCAAATATTTCATACTCATAAAGATTGATTATCGAGGTTGAAATCAGAGCTAAACAGCTCATTTATCACGGAATAGGCGTATCTCAAATGAGGAATGACGATAGAGCCGCCAATGACTAATGCTATGTTCATTGCTTCAACAATCTCCCGCTTTGAGCATCCAATTTTATGGCACTGGTCAATATGGTAGGCAATGCAGTCGTTGCATCGCAAAACCATTGAACATGCTAATCCTATCAATTCCTTGTACTTAGATGAAATTTCTCCATCACGGTACGCATTTGTATCAAGGTTAAAAAATCTGTTAAAGCCTATAAAATTTTCAGCTAAAATATCTGCATTGCCTTGAGTTCGCCGTTCGTGAAATTGTTGTAAATCAGTTTTTTGCATTAATAATATCCATAAATTCTAATTATTAAATTAATTTTATTTCGAATTATAGCGCCATTTTAGCCTTGTAAAGACTATATTTATGAAAAAACATTAATAAAATTATTCGCCATTCACTGGAGTTTCGATAACTATGGTTACGGTGCGGCAGTAAAACCGGCCTTCTGGCGTCGCATTATCGTACAGCAATTCAGATTCGCCGATGCCCCGAACTTCTGCATTTTCCAAATTCAGCCTTTGTGCAACAGACTTTGCGCGGGCGGTTGCGATACTTTTATTCATTTCTTCATCGCCGATATAATCCGTATATCCAGAAATAATTACATGCGAATTGGATTTCACCCTACTCTTAATAAAATCAACGACTTGCTTGTGTTCGGACTCAAGTTTTTTTGAGCCGAAATCAAAAAGTATTAAGCTGTAATATTCATATTCCATGTCGGAATGCATTTCTCTGCGCTTGGAATCAACAGTAATTCTTTTCAGATTTATAGTACTTTCTTGAGATTTTTTAGTTTGCCCTATAGCATCGCTAACTTCTAAATAATACTTCAGGTTATGTTCGGAATTGCTGTGATAATTATCGTTGCTGATATTCCATTCTATTTCCTTGGGAAGCTCCTTTTCGCCGCTCCAGTTAGCGATGGCATCATTATTTTGGCTGATATTCACGTTCCAGTTTTGTATTCCAAATGTACTTTGTGCCGTTGGCTGGAAAATAATCTGCGTATTTTTCACTACTCGCACAGTGTCAAAACTTAGGATAGACTCGATAATTTTGCTATCAGAAGACAATATTTCGACACGGCGATTTTCAGCATCGGCATCTTGTTCGGTGGAGCGAGTTGGCTCTTTCGGAAGGTTGCGGGATTGAATTTTTATTCTGTTCGCATCAATTCCCCACGAGGTTATTAAATATTTTTTAATAATATTAGCTCTATCTTCAGATAGTTGAATATTATTTTTTTCAGCATCTTTATTGCTATTATTGCCTGTCAAAGTAATCGTAGCATTGGCATGTTCGCGCATTCTATAGCCAATAATATTTAATATATTATAATATGTTGCAATAGCGTCTAAACCTTGTAAGTCCTTGATAGAAAAGGTATTTGCCTGCTCTTGACTCAAAGCCGTGTACCGTTGTGGAATATCCGCAGAATTTTCTTCAAAAAAGACATAATTAAGCAGCGGCTTCAAATTCACATGCGTAAAATCCTCCAAAGTAAGGTTGACATTCGGACTTAATTTGCCATCATTATGCACTTCGAACGCCTTAATATCAACCGCAAAAGTTTGTGTGCTCGCTGGCGGTGGCAAATCAGGCAGGCTCGGTATGATAGGCTCTGCTGGCGGCGGCGGCGGCGGCGGCGGCTGAATATATTTCACAGCCAGCCCGGCTGTAAACTGCGAAACGCTCCAGTCCAAAGCATTCACTGGAGAAGTAAGCCAATAATTATAATATACTTCGGGTGCAATTCGCAGCGAATTATGTTTGTTAAGAGGAAATTCATAACTCAACCCAAGCGTAATTGCTGCCATAAACGAATTTTTATCGGGCAGATCTCCCGACCGCACATTGCGGATGCGCTTTCCGTCGGAATATGTGCCTTCATCAGGCTTCACCAGCTTCTCATACTGACTGAAAGTGGCGGATACCGGAATGCCCGCTTTAATGCCTAAATAGGAATACAGATAATTGGAAACAGGCTCTATCTTGTACGAAAAAAAAGGATTTAGAGTAAATAAATAATATGCTATATTGATATTGTTTTCAGAAAGTCCATTTGTGTATTGCCCATTAACTATGACTGGCGTTGGGTCATTTTTTTGCAATTCTCCGCTTAAATTGCTTAAAGATAATCTCGCTCCATAAGAAAATAAATTATTAATCATAAATTGAGCGCTTGCTCCAAATTCCAAGCCCGAACCGTTCCCGGATTCAAAATTACTACAGCAATTTGGATATGTTGGCAATTCCCGGAAATCCGTATTATAGTAGTTCAATCCATAATTTATGAAAAGCCCAAACTTAGGCTTTTTCTCTATCTTTACTAATTCTGCTTCATAGTCATAGGAATATTCAGTGCTATCAGTTTCATCATAAGTTTCCTGCGCAAGCAAGCAATTAAAATTAAAAAAAATTAATAATATGGTTGTTCCGGTAATAATCAATTTCATGTTATATGCTTTTATAATGATAGGAATATGTAATCCTACAGCCAGTCCGCCTAATTTTACAGATTACAAATATACCAAAAAAAAGATGAAAATAAGTTCGTTTTATTACTGCAATTTTTTTGCAGACTTGGCAGAAAACAGTGTATGTAATCGACTAACACATTTTGAATATTCCATTTTTCTAGCGCAGGTTTTTAGGTATCGTGATTGTAAATTGAGAATATTCGCCTAAAGAGGATTCGGCTTTTATCTCGCCTTTGTGTTCTTCTACTATGATGTCGAAACTGATGGATAAGCCAAGCCCTGTGCCTTGTCCGGCAGATTTTGTTGTAAAAAATGGATTGAACAGTTTAGAAAGATTTTCTTCTGATATGCCTATGCCATTATCTCTAATAATAACCGAAACTGAATCAACATCATTTTTAGAAGCAATAACGACTTCCGGGGTAAAATCATCCTTCACAATTTTTGTTTTTTCATAGGCTGCAAAGCAAGCGTTATTCACAATATTCAGGATTACGCGGCTGATATTATGCGGCACTATGTTTAATTCTTCCAAAGTATTATCCAATTTGTAAGTTAATTTTACATTAAATACCGGATCGGCGGCACGCAAACCGTGATATGCCAATTTGGAATATTCGATAATTAGCGCATTTAAATCCGTTAATGTAAATTCACCAGCTCTGCCCCGCGAATGCTGCAACATGCCGCGTATTATGCTATCGGCTCGTTTACTGTGTTCATTGATTTTGGCAACATTGAGTTCCAAATCGGCAAGCAATTCTTCTATAAGTTCTGATTGTTCCTGAGATATAATATGTTTTAAAGCGTCTAATTCATCTTCCAGTTCCTGCACGATAGATGATGACAGTTCTGAAAAGTTAATGACGAAATTCAGTGGATTCTTAATTTCATGAGCAATACCGGCTGTAAGCTGACCTAACGAAGCCATTTTATCATATTGCATCATTTTCTTTTGAGTATCTTTCAGGACTTGATATGACTTAATCAAAGTATCATAGTTAATAATATTTTTAACAGCAATATTGACATAATTCTTAAAATTTGTTAATATTTCATTACTAAGAGTGCTGAAAGCATTTTTATGATAATCCTGCAATGTAAATATTCCAATAATTTCATCTCCGTCCATAAGCGGAGCATAAAATATTGAAGCTGTTTTTTTATGAAATTCCGTAACAGGTTTTACATCGGATATTGAATAATTATGGTATTCGAGTTCATAATTATTTATTAAAATTATTTTTTTTGTATCATAGCAAATATTGGCAAATATCTCGTGGTTATTAACGGAAAACGAAAATGGCTGTATATTTTTTCCGTTTTCAATTGCATACCGGCAAAATAACGAATTGCTTTGCTTATCGAAAATGAAGATTGCGAAAATATCAATTGACAGCATATACTGCATTTTTTCAAAAATTTTCTGCAGGTTTTCTTCCAAATGCAAAGAGCCGGTTATTATCATGCCGATTTCGTCTACAAGTTTTATATCTTGCAATGAATTAGCCAGAAATTCATTCTCCTTTATTAATTCATTTGTTTTTTCCTTTATGATCATTTCCGATTGCGTTTCAATATGCTTTAAATTATCATTCACAATTTGCAGTTCGATGCTTTCATCGGATAATTTTCTTGAGCTATCTTTCAATATGCTGCTCATATTATCGAAAGAATTTGTTAGTTGCTTAATTTCATAATACTGGGCTTTTATTTTAGGAAAAGTATGATAATTTCCGTTATTATTGGAGGTAATAATAGCAGCTTCCTGTGATATTTTGTTTAATGGCAATGCAATCGAATTAGCAATAACCTGTGTAGAAAGAACTATGAGAAATCCTGTTAACATCAATATAATTATACATGTTATACTGACGTTATAGATTTGTTCCGAAAAAATATTTCTTGGAAATACAGTAAATATTGTCCAACTGTTAAGAGTTAATGGATAAGAAATTGCGAAAGATTCTGTATCCACGAAAAAATTACTTATCTTATCAAAAACGGTTATTTTTTGATCTATGTATAACAAATCATCCAAAGTTGCGCTGTCTGTGATAATTCCCTTATTTTTATCATTATTGACAGGCAATGTTATTGCTGTATTTTCTAAACCTTTTGCAGGATGTAAAATTATTTTCCCATCGGAAGCAACTAATACATTATAGCTGTAACTTCCAATATTATAATGTGTTAATATATCTTTAAAGAAGGAAAGTTCTATACTGATTCCAACGACTCCGATAAATATTTGCTGCTTGGTTGCAGAATCGAATTTGAATATGGGAATGGCGTATGTTGTTACTCTTTCATCGTTGTTTGAAACATCTGCCACATATACTTCAGACCAAACAGGCTCTTTTTTTTGTTTCGCAATATCATACCAATTTTTGAAATAGTCAGGCTTTTTAGAAGCAGTATCAAGAAGTTCTTTCGTTAATTTCTTATTGGGATGGCGAACATAAAACATTCCGTGATATGCTTTGTTCTCGTCGGGCTCTAATGCGATTATGACTGAATTTATATCGGTGGAAGAATAAATTACATCTTGAATCAAATTTGTCGAATCTAATTGCAGCAAGTCTTTTTTATCATGGTGTAAGTTATTTTTAACTATGAATGTTGTGATTATTTCACCAATAAATGATACCGTATTCAAATGCTCTTCGATACGATTTACAACGGATTCCTGAGATACCAGAATGTTTTTTTTGACCTGTACTGCAGAAATTTTATTGGTTTGAAATGCAATAGCTACAAGTCCTATGGTCATTGAAATAAAATAAACCAATAGAATTATCAGTGGTAGCTTTATTTTTATACTGCTTATATGAATTTTGGGCATAGTCGGGCAAGCTTATATTTCAAAAAATAATTAATGTTTATGGCGATACATAGACAATTATGAATTTTTATTCATAATTTGTGTATTGTATACAAGTTCAAGTTAATGTAGAATTGTACATTGGCAAAAATGATAATAATAAACGACTATTCATTACTATTTATCGCTGAAATAAAATCTTGATACGTATCAAATACCGTAAATACAGAAGTTAAGCCGCTTATTTTAAAAAGTTCGTGAATATGGGACGAAAGAGCAACAAAATATAATTTGCCTCCCATGCTTACAGTTTTTTTTAGCTCGGCAATAAAAATTCTGATTCCGGCGCTGCTCAAATAGTAAACATCGGCAAAGTCCAATATAATTTCCTTGTGCCCCATATCAAGAACTTCATCTATTTCGGTCTGCACTTGCTTAGAAGTGATGCCGTCAATTCTTCCCGAAATTTTCAAAATCACAGGCGAGCTTTCCAGCACTTTGCTTATACTCAACATAATTTAATAATTCCAATAATACCAAATCAAAGCAAAAATAACAAAATTTATTCAAATTCCATAATAACAGCAAGTTATATTCAGGGTGCGAATAAAATATTAATTTTAATAACATGCAAATGATATTTTTTAAACATACCTTTTGTTAATTAAAAAAAAAATGCTAAATTTGAACAATTATTGTAAAAGTGTACCTACAGTACCACTAAACATGATTGATTATTAATTTTGATTTAAAATAAATACAGGAGAAACATTTTATGTTTAAAAATTTTATTAAATGGAACATGCTGTTGCTATGTTCGCTAATTGTTGCGCTCTTCACTATGACTGAGGCGAATGGAGAAGATTTATATAGCTATACTACTTGTGGTCCTATGGGGCCCGCCACTACTTCGCAGTATTTGATGTATTATAATTATGACCGCAGCCGTAGCGAGGCTATATATACTAGCGATGAGTTGGGAGGTACACCTATGACTATAGAGCAGTTATCAGTATTTATTACTTCTTGTGCAAATAGTAATGGCTTTAATCATGTGACAGTATTGTTGAAAAATACAACTCAGTCGACAATTACTGCAAATTATCTTACGGGCAATAATCCTCAGTCTAGAGATGTAAGTTATTATACAAATTTAGGGTATGAGGTTGTACTCTCTGACGTGACTATGAATTTTTATGATTCTGTTGGCGATTGGTATGATATTAACTTTACATCAAATTTTGAATATGATGGAACAAATTTAAGTGTGGTTTTCGTCAATAATGATGGAACTTATTCAGGAAATCCAAGCACTTACTGGGGACATTACAGTGGAACAGGTAATCAGTTTATTTATGGTTATGCAGATGGAACAAATAATATAAGTAGTTCTAGCATCTTGTCTCATAAACCTTATATTAAAATTAATGATGTTATGATTGGTCCTCCTATGGTTTTATCACCGTCTTCTACCACTACTTCTCAGTATTTGATGTACTATAATTATGACCGTAGTCGTAGCGAATCTATATACACTAGCAATGAATTAGGTGGAGCTCCAGTGATTATAGAAAAATTATCAGTATGGGTAAACTCTACAAGCAATGCGAGTTTTGATAATGTTACAGTATTGTTGAAAAATACAACTCAGTCGACAATTACTACAAATTACCTGACGGGCAATAATCCTCAGGCTAGAGATGTAAGCTACTATACAAATTTAGGTTACCAAGTAGTATTATCAAATGCGAGCATGAATTTTAATAGCGCGGTAGGAGGTTGGTATGATATTAATTTTACTTCGAATTTTGATTATGATGGTACTAATTTAAGTGTAGTTTTTGTTAATAATGATGGAACTTATGTCGGAAACCCTAGCACTTATTGGAGACATTATACGGGTGTAGGTAATCAATTTATTTGGGGTTATGCAGACGGAACAAATAATATGAGTAGTTCTGGCATTTTGTCTCATAAACCTTATATGAGATTTGGCTATTTCGCTGAGCAACGTTATTCTTCATCTACGGTCTATCAGACAGAAAATACAATAACTTCTGCTGGTAGTTTGAATGTACCAATTGTAAGTTTAAATGTAAGAATAGGTGGTAACCTTCCGCCATATATTTCAGATACTAAAGTTGTATTTGATGGCAAGTATTCGAGTACACGAGGACAGATAACCAAAGCCCGTTTGTATTATAACGGTAAGGACAGTATATTTACTCCTGCAACAGCGGTACAGTTTGGCAGTGACATAACGATAAGTTCGGGTCAGGATATCAGTAATTTGACATTTACAGGTAACAAGCAATTATCGGGTGGTAACAACTATTTTTGGCTTTGTTATGATCTATCAGAGGATTGCCCTAATGGCGACAGTGTAGATGCCAAGGCTATCAGTTTCACATTGGAACAGGAAGGCACATCAACGACTTATACTAATATTACTACACCAGATCCAGAAGGGAAATTGACGGTATTCAAGCCTCTTAATGCAGGAATATATAAAATAGGAGCCGGTGAAAGTAATGATTTTCCGAGTTTATATGACTGTTCTATTGCTTTCAATCAGTTAGGCGTAACCAAAAATACAGAGATCTGGATAATGAATAGTTTGGTTGAAGATTCTACTTGCGTATTTGGTCCAAGCCCTTTTGGAGACGATATAGTTATTACGTTACGTCCAGCACCTGATTCTGTTGTAACGATTACTCAAAAGACAGCTAAAATCCCGTTGCTTGTTGTCAATGGTTGTAGGAATTTCCAAATAGAGGGTTCGAATGCAGAAGTATTGGGTACTGGCAATGACAGGTCTCTAACATTATCATCTAAAGATGTAACAATAGCTTACAAAAACACAGGCTACGGTGAAATTCGTAATTTAAATATTACAGGCGATGTAGGAATTTCTGCTTTTGAAGTAGAAAGCAGTAGTAACATAACCATTGCTAATAATGTCGTTTTAAGAAGTTTGTTTGGTTTATATTGTCAAAATTCATCTGATTTGGTGATTTATGGCAACTTTATAGGTGATGGTGGCGATGCCAATGCCGTGTCTAATGGGTTCTGTTTGAATAACAGTAGGAATGTTGTTGCAACTAATAATATTTTTTCAAATATTGGTATCAAAGCAGACACGGCAAATGGTATTATAATAACAAGCAATACGCCATTATATGATGCAAACATAAAATTTCATAGCAATGTGTTCAATGGTATTACTGCTGTAGTAGAGGCGTATGGCATTAATGCAAAGAACGTGTCTAATGTGGAATTTTTACATAATACAATATACATGACTTCTAATGCTTATACAGGGAAGGATCCCGATCTCGTAGCTGTTATGTATGATAAGGGTGGCAATCATATTAATTCTAATAACAATATATTTTGCAACACTGTTCCTTCTTCTACAACAACTTTAATTTTGACATCGGATATGTCAAATAATCCATTTAATAACGTAGATAATAATGTATATAAAAGCAGTTTTGTTTTTAGAACTGATGGCACTAGCAGTCAGTCATTTTCGGATTGGCAGGCATTTATGGCAAATAATGGTGCTGGTAAAAATGACGCTAATTCAAAATTATTTGAGGGTACTTTGAACACAATATCCAAATCTGATTATCACTTGGATGGCGAGGCAGCAGGCAGCAGCTTGCTATTAGTTCCAATAAATTCCTTGATAACAACAGATATAGATGGCGATGACCGTACCGCTTTTGATGGGCAGTTAACATTTGCCGGTGCGGATCAACCTGTGATGGATTATGTTGAAACAGATACACAGCTTCCATCAAGTTTAGCTATCTGCGAGGACAGCGACGAAAGCGAGTTAACATTGACAATGCGCAAGGATTTTGTAAAATGGGTTGATGCAGCACGCAGCTATATACCGGCAGTTCAAAATACATGGGTGCGTACTGCTTTTGATGCTCCAGCGGTATTTGATACATTAAATTATGATACCCAAGATTTCTATGTAGAAGATCCAAGCATATACAGTGCCAATCCTCCATATACCAAATCCGGCAATTACCGTGTTTATTCAGAATTAGGATACTATAAATTCGCTTCAAACAATTGTAACGTTGCTATCACTAAGCTTTTAACAATAGCATCAGAGCCTCCTGCGGATACCACAGCCTGTTCCGATGCAAGCAGCATTTCTGTCAGCGCAACTCTTGACGGTTCTTATACAGCATTGCAATGGGAAAAGCAAAATGGCAGCAACTGGCAAAATATATCCGGGCAAACAACCGCTACATTGACGTTAAACTATACAGATGCAACACAGGTAATCGGTGATTACCGTCTAAAGGTAACAACTCCAGGTTTATGTAATGCTCCAGGCGTTATTTACAGTGAAGTTAGCCATATAGGAGTTGGCTATCCCATTAATGCCGCAAATATAACCATTAACCAGCCTGAAGAGAATTTAATGACTATCTGCGATGGAACAGAGCTTATTTTCAACGTTACAGCGAATGGCACAATATTGTCTTACCAATGGCAGAGATATGATTCCGCTACTGCTGATTTTATAGATATACCCGCTGTTGTTTACCCAAGTGCTGTAACCAGTCAATTCCGCATACCTTCGGCTCTAGCTAAAGATGCTGGTGCATACCGTTGCAGGGTTATAGGCTTGCCAAGCTGCGTTGGAACAGCAGATGTATCGGATACTATTACTATTAATATTACAGAAACAGCACGCATATTGGAACAGCCGCAAGAACTTATCATGTGTTATGATGATGTTGTAGATGATGCTTTGCCGGTAAAAGCTTACTTTGCCGCATCTGTTAGCGGTGAAAATATAGCATACCAGTGGTACAAAGACGGTAAAGCTATTTCTGGTGCAGACAGTTCTGTTTTTGTATTCAATACATTGACTTATAAAGATGCAGGCAATTATCAGCTGGAAATAGGCTATAGCGACTGCAAGGGCGAACCGGCACTGCAATATACAGATGCAGTCAATCTGTATGTATATGGCGAGACAGAGATAGTTACTCAAACAAACGATATTTATGGCTTTGCCGGCGGCTATGCTATACTGAATGTACAGGCTCAAACCAAAGGCACACAGGAAAAGGTAGAAAGCTATCAATGGTATCGCAACAATATAGAACTACAAGATGATGCCCGTTTCAAAGGTACTAAATCCTCTACATTGGTTATAAATTACTTGCAGCCACAGGATTTTAATGATCAAACAGCAAGCGATTATTACTATTGTGTTGTGCAGGGCATTTGCAATGCAGATACAAGCAAAGGCGCGCGTATCAAACCAGTGCCTGAGATTATTATTGTAACTCAACCAAGCTCACAGGATAAATGTGCCGGTGAAAAAGCAGTATTTGAAGTTGATGCATCAGCAACAGAAGTTGGTGAACCAATAACATACCAGTGGTATAAAGGCGATGGTGCGACGTTTACGCCATTAGCAGATGATGCCCGTATCACAGGTTCTAACACAGCCACGCTTACCATAGATATGCTGGAACTGTCAGATGCCGATCAGTACTATGTTGATGTTAGATATGTTAATTTGTCAGCCGGTATTTCAAGCGATAAGGTAACTCTGTCAATAGAAGGCGCACCTGTTATAACTAAACAGCCTGTTGGCGGTAAAATAGACCTGGGCAACACTATCACTCTTTCTGTTGAAATTGAAGAGCAATATCCAGGATATGTTTGCGATTATCAATGGTATAAAGATGGTTCAGAGATATTCAATTCCAACGAAACAAGCATTACAGTTGGAAATGATGGAATTGATGATGCCGGAAAATATTATGTTATAATAAAGAGCATGAAAGGATGTGGTGAAACCAAGTCAAATGAGGTTACAGTAGAAGTTGATGCCGGTGCAATTGTTGCGCAGGGCAACTCTTTCAACATAATATCGGTTCTGCCTAATCCTTTGGCAAACAACGCTACCTTGCGTTATTCACTCGAAAAATCTGGCATGGTATCAGTATCCATCGTGAATATAGCAGGAGCAACAGTAGCCACACTGCACAATGGCATGGCATCATCGGGTGTCAATGATTTGGAATTTAGTGTGAATAACTTAAGTAATGGCACATATTATTTACAGTTAGAATACAATGGCAACAAATTGATCCATTCCATAATAATCACCAAGTAATTGGTTGTAAAAAAAAGCAAAAAGGCAACGGCATCAAAGTCGTTGCTTTTTTTTTATAAGGAAGTGAATATACTTATATTACATAATCTTATGTATTTTCAAAATAAATTTATAGCCGTAACATGTAGCAAATTAACGAAAAACGAAATGAAAATTATCTGCAATTATGGTTATATCGCTAAAATAAATTTGTTAATTAAAAAAAAAATGCTAAATTTGAACATATAATTGTAGAAGTATAACTACAATATCACTAAATATGATTGATTATTAATTTTATTTAAAATAAATACAGGAGAAACATTTTATGTTTAAAAATTTTATTAAATGGAACATGCTATTGCTATGTTCGTTAATTGTTGCGCTCTTCACTATGACTGAGGCGAGAGCTAGTGCAAATGAAGAAATATACGTGGGAAGTACTTATTCTTCTGGTGGCTATTATACACCTTATTATTCAGGTAATTATGCTATTTCAGAAATGCTGATCACAAAAAATGAACTTGGAGGAGATGGTGCTCCTTTTATGTTGAATAATATGGCAATGCTCATATATTCTACTACTAATGGAAGCGCTACAGCATCAATGAATGACGTAACAATTTTTGTTAAACATACAACAGACAGTGTTTTATCTACGCCAGGAGCTTGTGATACAACTACTTACACAAAAGTATGGGGTAAATCTAATGTGCCGGTAGGAGTGAGTGCAGACGTTAGAAATACTTGGAGGATTTTTGATTTTACTACTCCGTTTGAATATAACGGAACAGACAATTTATTGATTCTTTTTACACGCACGAATGGGTCTACAAGTCCATATATTAGCTATTATGCAACCTATTCATATTATTATGGAACAAAAGGAAGATATGCTACCGGCACAACTTTTCCTACCAGTTTTACAACAGTTAATAGTTATATACCATTTACTTGTTTTAACAAGGCAAATGCGAATACAGAGATACAAACACCTTTTTTATCTAAAGTTAGTAAATATTTATATGCTGTGAAATATCCTGCGGGTACAAGTACAGGAAGTACGATGTCTGATTTGTATATGCTAAATGCTAATGCTGCATTGGAGACTATCTATACCAATGAAGAATTAGGCAATGAGCCAAGATTAATAACTCACATTAGTTTTTATACTTATAGCCGTACTGGAACCGTTGGAACGCAATCCAATCTGTTTCGCATTTATTTAAAAAATACAAATATTTCGTCTGTTGCAACAGGTCAGTCTGTTGATTCTATAACTGGATATACAAAAGTATTTGAAGGGCAATATGATATTGACAACAGGGGAGGAGCTCAATGGATACAATTGGAGCTAACAACACCATTTTTGTATGATGGACAAAGCAACTTGATGATGTTAGCAGGTACCAATACCGGTGCTAGTAGCGGTAATTATTACACTTTTGTTGGATATTATTCATATGCTAATAGCGCTTATAGAACAAGGTATGTAACAACTAATGGAGCAAATTGGACAAGTGCAAACAGTTATACCCCCAACACTCGTTTTACTTATCAAAGAGATGAAACTGTTTGCGGTCCCAATGATGAAGGTATACCGACAGCAGCTATTGGAGGAATTGAATATTTGCTATATAGCTACTACAGTTACAGCCGTTCTGATCAAATATATACAAAAACTGAACTAGGTGGAGCTAAAACACTAACAGGATTATCTCTTTGGTATATAAATGCATATGACTATGATGAAGAAGCAGTAAATAATGTGTCTGTATTAATTAAACATACAAATAAAAATGCTTTTGCAAATAGTGGTGATTATTTGAATGATGCGGCACCTCAAAACCGCGATGTGGCTTATTATCTTTCGCAAGGATATACTTTGGTTGCAGATAGTATTACTATAGATGTTGATGTAACAAAGAATAATTTTTGGTATGATATTAATTTTGATTCAGAATTTGATTATGATGGTAAGTCTAATATAAGCGTAGCGTTTGTCAATAACGATGGTAGTTGGAGTGGTAATTATCGATACAGGTTTGGATATTACTCGCTTCCGTCTAATACAAATCAAGCCATTTTTGCATATACAGATAGTTGGACCAGTAGCGATACATACAATACTATATCAGATGGCAAACCTTATATGAAATTTTATTCATATAGTATGTCTCAGCGTTATGTTGGTTCAGAAGCCTACCAACTTAAAGAATTAGTAGGTGCTGGTGCGGTTAGACAAGCAATAATAGGTGTCAATATAAAGGCGAACAATGTAAATGAGCCTGTAAATGAGCTTCGTAAGATGATATTTGATGGTAAATATTCAATCGATAGAGGACAAATAACAAGAGCAAGAGTATACTACACAAGTGATGACTCTACATTTGTTCCATCGCAGCAGTTTGGTAGCGATATAGTTGTAACATCAACAAATATACATAATTTAGAATTTAACGGAAGCATGCCATTAAATGGAACTAATAATTATTTTTGGCTGACCTACGACATAGCTCATGATTGTCCTAATAATGATAGCATGGATGCTAAAATAATAAACTTTACTTTACATAAAGAAGGGGTTCTTTCGACAAATATTCCTGACAACACAGATCCTGCAGGATGTCGTACCATTCTCCAACCATTGAGCAAAGGAATATATAAGGTAGGTTCAAGTGAAGACTGTGATTATACTAGATTATTTGAATGTGCGAAAGAATTTTCTCAAGTAGGCGTAACCAAAAATACAGAGATCTGGATAATGAATAGTTTGGTTGAAGATTCTACTTGCGTATTTGGTCCAAGCCCTTTTGGAGACGATATAGTTATTACGTTACGTCCAGCACCT
>JAVBOP010000107.1:0-5830 GCA_031550405.1 Kapaibacterium sp. (SeqCode) | reverse complement strand
CATGTTAATGATTGATTTCTGTAACTCTTTTTGTTTATTGTAATTGTAACGATTACATTGCAAGCATAACATATTTTTATTTTACCACCAAATTATTTTTTCGATTTATTTTTGCGAGGAGATTTATGAATATTTTTTAATCTGTATCGTTATTGCACTGCTCAGGTTATAATAAAAATGGGATGTATGTCATCATAATTTTGTATATTAGAGCCTGATATGACATTGCTGTATATCATGTTTATGAAAAATTTTTAATAATAGATGGACCACAGATTCAAACCAATACATCTGCTTGCGGTGCTTGTTGCCTTGACACTGCTTGCTGCCGTTATATGCTTTGTTGCCATTAAGGTTATTACTTCCGATGGTATGCCCTCCATATCCGAACTTGAAAATCCCCGGCAAAATATCGCAACGCAAATTTTCAGTGCAGATGGCGAGCTGCTGGACCACTTCTTTATTGAGCGCCGTGTGCCGCTGACTTACAGGGATATCCCTGAAGATTTTGTCAATGCGCTGGTGGCAACGGAAGACAGGCAGTTCTGGCAGCATTGGGGTGTGCATTCAGGTCGCGTCATCAACAGTATTATCAAGAACATACTGGCAGGTCATGTCAAAGAAGGGGCGAGCACTATCACGATGCAGCTTGCCGGCAATCTATATCTCGACAGGAGGCAGACCACCATGACCCGCAAGATACGCGAGGCAATTACGGCTTTCCAAATAGAGCAGACATATACCAAACAGGAGATAATAGAGCTGTATGCCAACACGGTGAACTTCGGGCGCGGCTCGTATGGCTTGCAGGTGGCAGCCAATAAATATTTCGATAAGGAGCCTGTGAACCTTACCACCGCAGAATGTGCTTTTCTGATTGGCTTGCTTAAAAAGCCTGAATATTATAACAAGAGAGACAATTACAATGCAGCGATACAGCGCCGTAATCTGGTGCTAAATCTAATGCTTGAGCAGGATTATATAACCAGCAGCCAGTATATTCATGGATGTGCCGAGCCAATATCATTCATGCAGACAGTTGTGCCTAAAGATCAGGAGGCAACATACAGGCGGCTTGCAAATATGGGCATAGCTCCGCATTTTGTGGAGACTATAAGGCAGACTATACGCAATGACAAAAAATTGCAGGACTATGACCTGTACAAAGATGGGTTAACTATATATACCACAATAGATTCCCGCATACAAAAGGCGCTGAATGCGGCGGTTAATGAGTATATGGGGCAGGCGCAAAAGACATTCCTTGCCAATTGGTCATGGAGCCGCAACCAGTCGGTATTAAAGAAGTTGCTGGATAAAGCCATCAAGGAGAATGCTGAATATAAAGAGGCTGATGCCGCCAAAAGGCAGATAATACATGCCAAATTGTTTAACAGCAAGAGCTTTATCGATTCCATAAAAAACGTTGCAACAACCATACAGCTGGGAGTGGTCATTATAGACCCTGCGAATGGAGCAGTGGTGGGCATGGTTGGAGCATCGCCCAAGTTTATGACAGAAAACCCCGATGCCAAATATTCGCTCAATCATGCCGTGCAAATCAAACGCCAGCCCGGTTCGGCATTCAAGCCATTCATATACGCATCCGCCCTGTCCAAAGGCAAGACACCGCTTAGCAGAATACAAAGCGGTCCATTCTCATATACGTTGCCGTCGGGCGAGGTATGGTCGCCTCGCGGCAGCTCGGAAGGCGATAGCCTGAAAACAGTTACATATACGCAGGGACTGGTCGGCTCTATCAACTCCGTATCTGCACGCCTTATAACGCAAGTAACCAATCCGGGCGATGTTATAAGCCTTGTGCAAAAAGCCGGTATTACATCCAGACTTGACGCAGTGCCTGCATTATCACTTGGTGCTGGCGGCGATGTTTCACCTGTTGAGATGGCAGGTGCTTATGAAATATTTGCCAATAGCGGTATATTTGTAAGCCCCTATTATTACGACAGGATAAAGAATAAATACGGTGAAGTTATATCCGAGCGGACATTCGTAAATACCATATCGGATGTCATTGAAAAAGAGGTTGCAGCCCAAATGACATACATGATGCAGCAAGTGGTCGGCGCCGGCACGGCAACGCGCGTGCGAAATTACCTCAAGGGTGTAGATGCGGCAGGCAAGACCGGTACGACCAATGATGCGGCAGATGCCTGGTTCATCGGCTATACTCCGCAGCTGGTATGCGGCATTTGGATGGGATTTGACGACAAGCGCGTGAATTTCGACTGTCTTGGTGCAACCGGATATGGCGGCCGCATAGTGGCGCCTCTTTGGGGTGCTATCATGGCAAAGGTGTATGATATACCCAACCTGCCCTATAAGCAGAAGCATTTTAATCTCGTGAAACCGGACACGGCGGCGAGCGATTCGATTGCTGCACCTGCAACAGCCTTACCTTATCCGCTGACGAAAACACAAAAGGAGTTAGAAGAAGTTCCGCCATCCTCCCCGCCTTCGAATAACGAATCCGAAGAAGGCACCTTCCTGCACGATGCTGCCATCCTCGCTCCCCGCAACCGAGAATTTATGAATAAAAATTCATATTTTCACGACTTAATTTGACATTCCGTTTCGACTGCAAAAATTTTGCTTAGATGAGCGCTATGCAATCATCAGCAACTATATCATGCGGGTCGCATATTCACCTCGCCTGCAACATAAACTACTGAAAAAATGAATAAAAATTCATAAATGTGCAACTATACGCTTAAGTTAGAATTATTAATATTAAAATTTATGTACTAATATAATTTTTGTTTATTATATAAATAAAATTATGTATATTGCTAATATTAAAATTATAATAGAAAAAATTTGATATCGAAAAAGCAACGGTTATCCATAAAAATTATATTGCACTATGCCTTTATGGCGTAAATTATTAACAATTATTCATAATTTATAAAGGTACAAAAATGAATACCGCCAAAAAAACTAAAACACTCCGCTATCTGGGAATGGTAGCATTATTGGCTTTTGCTTTCAGCGCAGCTATGGAAGCATTTGCGAAAGATACATTCTTTTCAATGGATGTTGGGACAGTGCAAACGTATGCCTCAAAAAACAAGAAAGGAAAAATTGATGGACAATGGCGAAATGTGATAAAAGATGTGAAAACATCCGGCAATGAAACGACAATTTCATACGTGCATGAGACACTGGATAAGAAAGGCAATCCTGAAAATCCGCCTGTAGAGGCATCGTGCAAAGTCGTCATTAAAGGCGGCATTATATATCTTGATATGACAGAGAGTTTTGCTTCTATAGGTCAAGATATGAAAATGGATAAATCCATGGTGGAAATCACTGGCGTTCCAATGGAGCTGGCATCTGATTTGCAGCCCGGACAAACCATAAAAGATGCAAATATGACTATGGCAATAGATGCAGTTTTTACAAAAATTAAGACAATAATAAATACAACTGATGGAAAATGTCTGGCTATTGAAGATGTAAAAACTTCTGCCGGTACTTTTAAATGCCACAAAATAACACAGACTTCTCACATGACTGTCATGGGCTCGGAAATGACATATACTACTATCGTCTGGTATGCTCTTGGCGTTGGCATGGTGAAAACCGAAATCTACGATGAAGATAATGAATTGCAAAATACTGTAGAATTAGTTCAAGTAACGAAATGATTAATACTTATGGCAATGGTACAATTTGTATTTGGCGATTCAAACAGCTCGCAAGCTGTATTACTTTTGCTGTATAATTATAGTTCACATATTTAATTGTAATAAATAATTTCAATAATTAATTTTTTTAAATCAGAGGTATTCACATGAATATTAAAAACACAAAAACACTTCGCTACTTTGCATTAGTAGCAATCACAGCTTTAACAGCTCTATTTTTCACCGCTTGCGGCGATGACGATCCAGTAAATACTGGTTCGGAAAAAGATGCAAACATTGTGTCTTTCACTTTTACGGGCATTGTTGGTAATGCCACAATCAATTCGACTGAGAGAACAGTTACTGCCACTGCAGGAAGCACGGTAAATCTGACTAATCTCGCTCCCACTTTTACGCTCTCCACTAACGCTACCGCGAAAGTTGGCACAGTTGCCCAGACAAGCGGCGTTACGCAGAACGACTTTACGAATCCAGTGGTTTATGCTATAACCTCTGGCGATGGCTCTAACACACAGAATTGGACGGTTACGATTACACAAGGCGATGTAGTTATTACCGATCTGACAAGCGAAATGATTAACAAAGCCGATGCAACTCTCGCACCCGGTATTTATCTTTGCAAAACTTCTCTGACACTCAACAGCGGCAATACTCTTACGATTTCGCCCGGTGTTACTATCAGATTTGAAGCAGGAAGAATGATCACTGCAGAAAATAATGCTACTATCAGGGCAAAAGGTACAGCTGCTGCTCCTATTACTTTCACAAGCAGCAGAAGCGACAAACAACCCGGCGACTGGTATGGTATAAGAATAGCTCAAGATGGCAGCGAATTTGAATACTGTACTTTTGAGTATGGGTCTGGAACGGATGTTTGGCATAGCAGCGGTATGCTTCATTTGGGCGAATGCAAAGTTTCGGTAAAAAACTGTACGTTTCGTCATGCCAAGTATTCGGGCATATATTTATATGGCACTTCATCTCCTTCTTCCTCCGGTTTTTCAGCATTTGACAACAACACTATAACAAATTGCGGCGAAACACAAGATGGTGCTTATCCAATAAAAACCGATGGATATGCCGGTTTAGCTAATCTTGCAGGCATAGGTTCCGGAAATACTATTACAACTGCAAAAGGCATTGCCGTTAATGGAAGAGATGTTGCTAATAGCATGACACTTAAAGCCTTTGTTCCATATATTTTCACAGCTTCTGCTCATTTGGATGCTACATTGACTATCGAACCGGGAGCTGTATTGAAGTTTGATGGAAATAATATTGAAGTAAGAGAAAGTGGAAAACTTATTGCAAAAGGTACTGCAAGTACTAAGATAACTTTCACAAGTGCAAAAGCAAGCCCAAAAGCTGGCGATTGGCATGGTATTAATATCTTAAACAGCGATAACAGCGAATTTGAATACTGTACTTTTGAATACGGTTCTGGCTCTGATAGCTGGTCTAATACAGGTTTGCTTCGTCTTGCTAATTGCAAGGCATCTGTTAAAAATTGTTCATTTAGTAATGCTAAATATTCAGGTATATATTTATATGATGGAGAATCTGGATTTGAAGCATTTGAAAACAATACTATGACAAATTGCGGCGAAACACAAGATGATTGTTATCCAATAAAAACTGACGGATATGCCGGTTTAGCTAATCTTGCAGGCATAGGTTCTGGCAACACAATTACAACCACAAAAGGCATTGGCGTTAATGGCGGTACAGTTGGCAAGAGCATGTTATTAAAAAGATTCCCATACATTGTTTATGGAGATATACATGTAACGTCAAGTTCAAATGCTGCTACATTGACTATTGAATCGGGTGCAAAACTGATGTTTGCCAAAGGTCATTTTATTGAAGTTACAGATGGCGGCAAACTTATTGCACAGGGTACAAGCGACAAAATCACATTCACTGGAACTGTAGAACAAAAAGGCTATTGGAGAGGTATTGAGTTTCGTAGCGGTGCATTAGACGGCAGTATATTGGAAAATTGCGATATTTCGTACGGCGGTGGCGGCAATACGTGGTCTAGCGATGGCAATATAACTTGCCAAGGCACATCAGAAGACCAAGTAACCATAAAGAATTGCAATATCACTAACAGTAAAGGCTACGGTATTTTCTTCGTAGATGAAAATTCCAAGGCGACAATG
>JAVBOP010000224.1:0-10183 GCA_031550405.1 Kapaibacterium sp. (SeqCode) | reverse complement strand
AATGCAGCTCTTGTTGATGGCTTTACTGTACATTGTTTTCCTGCCCGCCATTTTTCGGGACGTGGTTTGTCGCAGCGTAAAACATTATGGGCTTCATTTCTGCTTCAAATGCCTTCACGGAATATTTATATAAGCGGTGATGGCGGTTATGATACGCATTTTTCCGATATTGGCAAGCAGTTTGAGATAGACCTTGCTATTTTGGAAAACGGACAATACAGCAAAGATTGGAAATACATTCACATGCTGCCTGAAGAAGTAGCAAAAGCTGCAAAAGACCTGAATGCAAAGCGAGTAATGACAGTGCATAATTCAAAATATGCCTTGAGTACGCATTCATGGAAAGAGCCGCTGGAAAGTATTTCCAAGGCTGCCGAACGCGATTCCTTGAACCTAATAACTCCGATGATTGGTGAATCGGTATATCTAAACAATACAACCCAAACCTTCACGAAATGGTGGGTGAGGTAAAGCCGTTTGCATATTTACAGAGCTAAACAATTTCTTGAAATTCAATAGATTGCAAGTGTTTTTTCATTTTACCATTTTCATAAATTATAAATAAAGGTTTGTCAATCCCTTTAATGTAAACTTTATCATGCCTGGCACAATGAATTGATGGAATGGATATATAGCATAAAAATAGACACGTCCCAAGCAATTATGAAACTGTACAACTGTTGAAACTGTTAAGAGCTGTTTGTTCCCTTGTTCCTCGATTTTTACAGAAAAATACATTTTCAAATGCTTATCATTGGCACTTATAAAGGTTTCGTTAATTGATTTGGCTTCGACTTTCATAAACCCGTAACTTCCATTATTATGAATTGCTTCGGTCAATTTTTCCTTGCTCCGATTGCTTCCAGATTCAAGTCCTATAAATTTTACTAACCAATCACGCAAAGCAAAAAGCCGATTGATCCATTGAGGCGAATGTGTCCAAAAAGCAATCATAAATTCATCAGCCGTGATTTTCTTTTCGCGGGCAAATGTACATTCAAAAGCATCGCTATAATCAGCAGATGAGTAAGCTGCTATCAGACTATTTTCGGGAATAGAGGTTTTGCGGATTTTCATAATCAAATATTTATTTTAACAGTAATTTCATCATAATATCTGTCTGTTCGTCGTCGCCTAATCTGAAAATGTGTTTATCGAATTCGACGAATCCATTTTTTTTGTAAAAACGAATAGCTCTCAGATTTTCTTCCCAAACGCCTAACCAAACGTAATCGGCATCTCGCTGACGGGCAAGTGGCGATTTTTATGCTTATATGTTCCATAATTTAATGAGATACAAATTTGAGTCCCGCAATAGAAATAATCAGCGTGGAAATAAAGAACAAGCGCCAGAATGTCGCGGGTTCTTTAAAAACGAAAATGCCCATTAGCACCGTACCTACCGCAACGCCTCTATTTCCATGTTTCCGCTGTGCGTTTCCTTCAATAGTCCAAAATTTGTTACCACTATCAACACAAATCACAATTCCCGTATGATTGCCACTTGTATAGCTTGCACGATGAAATATTGAGCCTGGTCGTGGTTCGTTGCATGGTTTGGTAATATCATTATTATTCAGGTAATTAACCATATCATTGACATTGCCATAAAACAAGTCCAATGCTTTTGATAATTTGCTCGTATCAAGCCCTGCATTCTCGTAAGCCCTTACTAATAAATAACCTACGAAGATTGCACACCATTCTTTCTGCCCTGAAAGTTTGCAATTAATATCATCAAAACCGATATTAAAGCCTTTAGCTCGTGCCGATGCCTGCAACGATTTCCAAATTTGGCTGACCTCGCTAACATCGCCATTTTCGCAATCAGCAATGATATTGCTGTGTTTCCAAGCCTCACAAATTACCAGCTGTTCAAGCGGAGTAGCATTTGCGACACAATCGCACATATTTTTTGCAGTTTCAACAGCCTGACCATCCAAAAGCCCTGTAATCGCAGTCATGGCAAGCGTTCCAAGCCCAGCAGTTAATATATCGCTTGGATTATTATTTAATAATGGAACATTTATTAAAATATTTTCATTATTGGTTGTTGAACATCGGTAAGTATCATAATAATATGAGCCCTCACATTCTATAATACCGTTCGGAAGCGTGCCGTTATATGTGGTTTTATTTTCGCATGGGTCGTAACAATCGGTAGGAGTAAAACCATTATATAATTCCTTAACACATTTACCTGTAAGGTAGTTATAGGTTTGCCCTTCTTCGCAACGCTGAACGGGAACTTTGATATTTTCAAAGTGACAGGCGATACACTCTTTGATTTCGCCGTTCATATAATCAGGGAGTACAATAGCCTGTTGCTCTTCAAGTGTATTGCCGACATTTGCCTCCACTCTAAACGCATCTTTCAGCATTTCCGTGAGTTCGCCTGTGCTTGTCGGCATTCCGATTGAGGCTTTGACTATGCCGAACAAACCTTCGGGGTTATATTTTTGCAAAGCATAATTCAAGCCCTGCCCGCCATTCGCACCCAAAGCTGAGCCAATAATCGTGTCAATGCTTGGCAATGCACCAGTTACGCCACCGATTGCGGATTTCATAAGTGCCGTGCGAATTATCGGAACTTGCATGAAATTTCCACCCATCGTAGCTGTGTCTATGCTCCAATTCCTTAGCTTGTTCGTAATCGCATCGCCAGAATTAAAAAATGTTCCAATTGCATTAGATAAAATGAGGTTACTCGTATTTTTAAAGTACTTTAAGGCTTCGTTTAAATCTGCAATTTTGCGTGATGGATGATTGATTGGAACAATAGCCGTGTTCGCCGTTCCTGTAAAATTTTTGTATAATGTTGTAAGTTCAGCTTCAACAATGCCCGCTTTTTCTTTAAGCAAACCGAGCGTTTGGTTGCCATTCCAGCCATCTTTCACAACATATTCAAAGATATTTCCAAGATAATTTCCAAATAGCCGTTCGGCTACTTTTTCGTTTTTGTTTATGAATGCCTGTATATTATTATTAAGCTCGTTTGCTAAACCCTGATATTTTTTGAGTTCTGTATTAAGGTCTTTGGTAATGCCTTTCACCAAATCAGGTGCAAGAAAAGTAGTGATTTGCACAGCTTGACCGAGCGACTGCGTGAATGCCGAAATGTTAAATTTGCCGTTGCTGATATTTTTAACCGTATCAACAAAACCAATTGTTGGCTGCACAAGTGGCAAAAAATCTTTCATCGTTTCAAGTGCTGTACCAACAACGCCTCCGACTATCGGAATAGAATTTATGACCGATGAAATTATGTCGAAAACTGCCCAAAAATCACGACTGAACAAGCCCCGCTTGCTCTCTTTTCGCTTGCGTTGAATAGCAATTACGGTAACGTTTTGTGTTCTGTCGTCAATATCGAGATATTTTAGTAATCCATCAAAAGTATAACTTATGCCTCGACATTCCGCTTTTTTATTGGCGTCCCAGTCCCGCCTATGTGTATATTTTAAAAGGTACTTAGATTTTTCCGATGTGTCTTTTGGGTGGCTGTCTATATTTCCGTAGCATTCCGCCATCTCCTTACCCAATGGCAAACTGTCCCGTGCCATTGTTGAATTTTCGGTGTATCTCGTCCATTGCAAATTTGCGTCATCATCACCTCCGATTTCATTTTTGTCCGCTTTGGTTCTTACTCCATACTGAATTTTGCCGTTCTTTTCGGTTGTCTGTTTTTTAATTAGCTTAAAAACCTGCTCCGTATTTGAGCTTGCAACCTGCACCACGACAAGATTATTGCGTAACGGCTGCCTGCAAAGCCAATGTTCAACGTTCTGCGCTCCCTCATCATCATTGCCTTGAACACACTTCGGGTGCTTTTCAGCTTTGCCAAAAAGGCAAAGCTATCTGGATGCAACGGCACGTTGCCCGCCGATGCCGTAACATAATGCAGAAACGAAATTCTGATTATCCAAATATCCAATCAGATAGACATTCGGCTTACCATTTGCATGGATTTTTTCGCCTTTGATTAATCCAAATCCTGTACTTTTAAATAAATAACATTCACAATTCTACACTTATGTTAGCGATAAAAAAGCTCCTATTATTTCTACAATAGGAGCTGTATAATTTATGAATAAATATTCATAAATCAATCTTTTTTGCCTGTAACCGTAATCGAATATATGCCGACATTTCCCGCTTTGTATTTCTTAATTGTTGCTTCATCCAAATGCTGATGCAGCACATCGTCAGGAATTACTATTGTCTTCGTACGCTCTACTTTTATATTGGAAAATTCGGCTTTTTCGATTTCACCTAAATATTCATTCATTTGGATTGCACTTGCAATACAGCCAGCATACATCGAAGCCGTATCGGTAAACTCCTTCGGAAAATATCCATCAAGCACGACATCGGAAATGCAAAAATGCCCATTTGGCTTTAACACACGATAAATCTCTTTGAAAATCTTATCTTTTTCGGGCAGCAAATTCAGCACGCAATTACTGACAACAACATCTATCGAATTATCATTTATCGGCATTTTTTCAATGTCGCCTTCGATAAATTCCATGTTTTTATAGCCAAGTTTTGTGGCATTATTGCGAGCTTTTTCAATCATATTCGGTGCAAAATCAATACCAATAACCTTGCCTGTTTCGCCTGTTTCAGCTCTTGCAACAAAACAGTCATTGCCTGCGCCAGAGCCTAAATCCAAAACAGTATCACCAGCTTTGATATTTGCAAATTCCGTTGGCAAGCCGCAGCCAACACCCAAATCTGCGTCTGCAACATAACCTTTAAGATTGCTGTAATCTTCGCTCATTATCGTGTACAGTTTATTTTCAGCTTGTGGTGCAGAAGAGCCACAACAACACGATTGCGGAGCATTTGTAAGTAAAGCAAGATCATTATATTTCTGCTTTACAATGTCTTTAAGTTCCATAGTTTTGTTATTAAAAAGCCACTCTTTTATGGTCGCCTCGTCTGGCGCTATTCCCTGCGAAAATATATGTCCATCAATAACTATAGCAGGTGTTGCCATGATATTGTATTTCATAATTTCTGTAATGTCTTCTTCTTTTTTTATAGTAGCGGTACTTTGGCATTCTTCTGCTACTTTTTTTACTCTTTCGTACAAGGTTTGGCATTTGCTGCAACCTGTACCTAAAATAATAATTTCCATATTGTTACCTTTTATGAATAAATATTAATAATTATATAATATGTTCCTACAATAATGAAAACAGCTGAGACAATTCGTCTGAACCATATTTCAAAGAATTTCATTTTGTTATAAAATTTTCCAACATTTGATATGCTGAATGCTAGCAAATAAGCCACAATTATAACGGGCAATCCCACTGCTAATGCAAAAATCGGTAATAATAATAAACCTGCTGGGCTTGCTACAACCATAGGAATTAACACCGTAAAATATAACATACCACTATATGGACAAAAAATTAGGGCAAAAAAAGCTCCTAATAAAAACGCATTCCAATAGTTTCGTTTTATGTTTTTTTGGCTTATGCGAGAAGTTAGTTTGCTCAGGAATGGAATATCTAATTTTATAATATCCAACATAAATATGCCTATTATAATAAGCAAGATACCGATCCACATACCATCAATTTTTTGGAACCATCTTGCTATATTAAAGCTACTTGCACCCAAATAGATAATAGTTGCTAAAACAGTATAAGTAAACATTCGACCCAATGTATAGAAAATTCCATTAAGCAAAACACGCTTTTTGTCAGATATATCTTTGCTCAAATATGCGGTAGCAGTAATATTCATTGCCATTGGGCAAGGACTTATCGCCAACATTAAACCCAATATAAAAGCTGACACGAAAGGTAAATCAGCATTACTGACAATTTGTTGTAAAAATTCCATAATTTAATTTATTTTGACATCGAATTTATAGTAGATAAAATTTCACTTGTCAATTTGTCGGGATTTTCCACTGCCAATGCAAATGCTTCTTCTGTAATATCCTTAAAATTATTACTATTAGCAATAATTAAAGCGTTCCATGCTACCTTATATTTTTCTACAAGTGCATCATTCGCAGCATCTTCGATATTTAATACTGTAAAATGGATTTTATCATTTCCAGCAAAATTTTTCTCAATTACTTCTTTGGTTAATTTTTCAACGGCAACACAGGTTTTACAACGCTGTTTCCCATGAAAGTAATAGATATTCACAATTGAATTATCTGTTGATTGATTTTCAGCAGATGCTGTTATTTTCGACGCTTTATTTGTCTCTTCCGATTGTTTAGTGCAAGCCGTTATAGCCAATAAAAGCACAAATACTAAGACTAAATTTTTCATAAGATTATACCTTTATATTCTATGTTATAAATATATCGTTCGTAAATATACGAATAATTCGTAATAAAACGAACATAAAAGTATTAATAAAGATTTATGAAAATATTTTAACAATTTTGCTCTATATCTACAAATAAATCATTAAATATATTTTTAGCTAATTCCCAATTTTTCTTATTAATGCAGTATTTCACGGAAGGTAAAGTGAAAGTACCCTGTATCAAACCAGCATCTTTCAGCTCATTAAGGTGTTGCGATAAGGTACTTTTTGCAATAGGGAGAATTTCGGACATGTCGCCATGATAGCAGCAAGTTTGTTTTGCTAACATCTGCAATATGGTAATGCGTATAGGATTTGACAATGCTTTAGCAATGTGTGCCAATTGTTTTTGTTCTTCAGTAAATTTTTGTTTAGACATAACATTCCTAATTTTATTCGTAAAAATACGAACATTATTCTAAATAGCAATAATGAAATATATGGTAAGTTCTTAACTATTTTTCCCGCAAAATCCAACGTTTTGCCTGCTCCTTCAACGATATTTCCAGCGGCATTTATGGCTTGCGTGATGATGTAACCTATTTGTTTTAAGGTACTTGCCATTGCTTCGGTTGCCTCACGATAAAATTTAAAAGCACCGCCAAAACTGCCACTATACCAGTAATCAGGGTTTTTGAATTTGTCCGCTAATCTTGGTTGTAGTATATAAGGCTTCATTTTTTTGTCCTTAATCGCCCAGTACAAATACTGCAAAACTTTGTTTGTGAAATCCGTTGTCGTATTTGCCATTTGAGCAATTTTCTCAACAAGCATTTTGCGGTAATTATCGCTTCGGTCGTTCGCCTCATCGTAATAATATTTGGCTTTTTCGCCGTCAGGGTGTGTAGTAAAATAATGGATATAACACCATAGTATATTTGCTACATCTTGCAATTTGTAATCGCAAAATAGCGGGCTGCTCCTATCCTTATTATAGCACACCGCCGTATATGCCTTGTTCACAGCCTCCACAACATCAGCATCATTCACCAGCCAGCTCGTTTTTTGCTGAAAAACGCTAAATAAATCCTCAAGCATTATTTGCCTTTGTTTGTAGTATTTTTGCGTTTTTTAGCATTATTCTTTTTACAGCTATCGTTCAAACCTGATTTTTTCTTTTTCTTAGTTTTGCTTACAACCTTTGAAATACCAATGCCTAAGCCCAAGCCGATAGTACCAGTTACTAAGGCTTCTTTGTTCGTCATTTTCTTTGTATCAAATTTTTCTTCGCTGTCTTGAAGCGATGAATTAGTACAACTACAACTCATATTTTTACTCCTGTTTTTATCTATAAATTTTTAGTTTTTCTGTCCCAGCAACGCAAGCCATGAGGCTGAATTTTGGAAAGTTCAAAATCAATTCCATATTTTTTTAATTCTTTTTGTAATTGTTGTTCGTGGGCATGTTCTGAAAATCGGACATAATCAGTATCATCAACTGAACGGGTATCAAGGTATTTTGAGGTGGTTTTCATGATGTGATTTGGTTAAAATTAATGTGTGCCTATACTCTGGAGCAGAAAAAACGAAGGCTTATACTTCGGAAAGGTGTGTTAAGTTGTTTATTTGAAAAGAAGTTATAGATTTTTGAAATGGACAACTAATGAATTTAAATTCATTCTAAATAGCATTCTTTGAACCGCTTGTAACAGTAATAAAATCGCTTGAAATCATCTACCGCAAAACCACAATCCTTATGCTTTTGCCTTGTAATATTGTAGAGTATTCTACATGCAGCGGCTTCGGATGTATTTCGCTCATTTTTCAATCGCTGGATTATGTGGTATGTCATTAAGCGGAGCCTACGGCGTTCGGGGTTTTCCTTGTTCATGGAAATTCTCTTTAATTAAAAAATGATTAAACTTATGAATATGATATTTTGTATTTTACACGAATATTAAAAGAGGTACGCTGTGATTTACGACGAAAAAGATATTGATTTTAGAGACATAACTCCAAAAGAATTTGAAAATTTATGTTATGAATTAGTTGTTTCATACAATTTTCAAGATGTCATTTGGCGACAAGGTGGTGCTGATAATGGACGAGACATAGAAGGAAAATTATATTTTAATTTACCTTTTGTGAATAATCATTGTACCAAATGGTTTTTTGAATGCAAACATCATGCAAATGGAGTATCACCTGAAAACTTTAACTCTAAAATAGCTTGGGCTGAGGCTGAAAAACCTGATTTTTTAGTGTTTTTTGTAACTTCATATACCACTAATAATGCCAAAACATGGCTTGAAAAAATGCAGATAAATAAAATTTATAAAATCATAGTCATTGAAGGAGAAGAATTAAAACGTATTATATCGCTAAATCAATCATTGATTGAAAGATATTTTACAAAAGATAAACATATCAAATTATATCAAGAATTAAAAAGGCAGAACTCAATTTATCATATCTATCCAAGCATTGAATCTATTAGGACATTTTTAAATGCGGCACTTATTGAAAAATTTGAAAAAAATGATTTAGGTTTCATTATGATGTCTGTTTATGCAAGTTATTATACAATAATAAATGCTTATGAGTATGAATATATTAATAAAGATATAATTTATCCATTATTAAACAAATTGAAGCAGAATTATGAACAATCAGATATATATAATTTGCTTAGTAATTACCACAAAAAATATAACGCAGAATTACATCTAATAAATAATGTGGGATTTCCCGATGAATATTATTGGCATGTAAATAATATTAGTGAAAAAGATAAAAAATATCCATTTTATTATGCTAAGTTTGCACCATTTAATAAACAAAAACATTATTACTATGGATTTCTTGAATATATATTTTTTTCAATAAACAAACAGGATGCTGTTGAAATTTTAGTTGATTGTACTATGAACCATGAAACACATTATTGCTATTATGAAAACTATAATAAAAGCATGTTAAAATCAATATTTAACAAATTTGTAAAGCCCCCTTTTGCTGATGCAAATGATAACAAAGACTACCCTAAAAGTTATATTGATAAATTAATAGATTACGCAAGCTATAATGATTTTGTGCGATTATGAATTTATTTTAATAATCATACGCAATAATTAATTCATATATTTATAAACAATTTAAAATTAAATAATTAAAAATATAAGAAATGTATATAAGGTTTATAATGCCTTTATTTTTTATACAAAACAGCACTATTAATTATTTTTTTGTTAGTATTCAACTTGTACAAACTCGTATTATCCTTGCTGTACCGCACAAAATATTGCTGCTCATTGGCAGTTTTTTTATAGTCCAAAACAATCACCGTTGCATCATTATCATCGCCGTAGCCGCGTTCATAATTGAATGCACCGGAATGAGATTTTTTATTTTTTGCTCCATGTGATTCTGTCAAAGTATAGAGATTCGGCTCATTTTTATCGTTATAATCATGATAAAGTTTTAATGTTATTGTTATTTTATCGCAATCAGAACAAGGCAAAATTCCTTCGAAAATCTCCACATTTTTAAGGTTGTTCGATATATTTTGCTTATTTTTTATAGGTTTATCATTATTTGCCTTTTTATTATTACAGCTCCAAAAAATAGAAAGCAACATCATAATAACAATTATTTTTTTCATCTTCAACCATTTAAATACTACCGTTTAAACTACAAAAAATTACTGTAATATCATTAATAGTATATTTCATTTTTATCGTTTTTTCATTTATCCTGCTATCGCATCAAAATTTTCTGAAAAAAATCATTCGGAGAGCTATTTCAGGCTGTTAATCATTTTTTCATAATTGTCGATATTGACTATCTTTTTTTCAGCGATTTTGCCATCTTTGACGATTACAATGCCGCTATTGCCCGGAGTA